>JAKJGA010000137.1 GCA_022704645.1 Spirochaetota bacterium | reverse complement strand
CAACTCCGTTTGAAACACGGTAATGCTAACATAAAAAGCAAAAAAATCAAGTTATTAATTATGTTATGCCTACAACAAATAGTTAAACATATAAATGCCGCTAACTTATCAGTTGTTTCTTTTACAAATTAACGTTTCGGCATAAACCACGGATCCGCATCATAACGGTCGTAATTTCCGCCATCTCTGTTTTCATAAACAACAACAAAGGACAGGTCTCCATTATCAGTTAGTGTAGGTTCTCCTACTCCTGCCGTGTTTCCCGCGGAGACAACCAGCTGACGGCTACCCCAGCTGTTCCAATCACCGGGATTCTGCTGTTTAACCCTGAACACGGCAAGTTTTCCATCGCTGTTTGTTGCGGAGAAATACAAGAAGTAGTCTCCTTCGCTATTTTTGTACAAATGAGGCTGATGTTCCTGCAAAGCAGTATTTACCGTACTCAGATTATTAACAGCAGACCAGTTTGCCCCGTTATCATTGCTGATTGAATAGTATATATCATGACTTCCCAGCCCGCCCGGATAATCATTGCTGTCAAACATCAAAACAACAGTATTGCTTCCGACATTCTCCATATCAGGATTATCCTCGGTATAATCTGAGTGAGGAAAATTCGCAAGAGGCGCTCCTGAACCGGATGGATTCAATCCTGTATTATCAACACTCCAAATATCAAGATCATATGTCGGAGCTTTGTTGTTTGAGTTATAAACAAACTTTTCGTAAACTGAACCGCTTTTTCTATAAGAAAACGGAGCTCCTTCGCTAAAAACAGATTTAGAAACTCCGGAATTCGTCCAGCTAGAAAATCTTTCCGACACAGAGTTTCTATGCGAATATAAAATATCACCATGTATCCATGAAGTTCGTCCTGCAGGGTTTGATATTAGATCCATTCCATACAAAGGTCCGCGCAAATAAGGACCGAACTGATCAGGATCGAGTCCTGCTAAACTAAAAGAAAGCATATCTCCCGGAACATAAACGCAATACAAAACAAGACCATCCCGGCTGATATGAATCCCATCTTCCCATCCCATAGTAGACAGCTTTTGCATATAAGGCGTATTAAATTCTGAAGGAAGTTCATTTACAACAACCGCGTTTTCTTTTAACTGGATCCACCTTTCTTCATCTGTCGCATCAGAACTTTCCTCACTGCCGCAAGCGGAGAATGCCAATGCAGAAATTAGAATTAATTTATTTTTAATCATATGCTATTTCAGAGCCTCTTCATAATATATAATAAAAATAATTTTTCAGCAATAGTATTTATTACCTTTTATCCCGACATAAATTCTTGCACAAAAAACCCCGGCCGAATTTATCTTGCCGGGGCTGCTCATACATAATCAATATTTAGAAAATTATCCCTTGGAATTTTTTTCCATGGCTCTTAGTGCCCTGCGGACATTAATAGCAGGAGATAGATTTTTTAATTTCTGTTCCAGTTTAGGTTCTCTTACAAATTTATTTTTAGTCCAGTTATAAACTGCAGTTTCAACAAAATAATCATTTCCTTTCTGGTAAGAACACAGAACAAACAGTTCACGTTCCTTATCCTTATCTGCCTGATCGAAAAATACAGATAAAACTTCCTGCGCTGCATTTTTACCGAAGCTCACCGTTCCAAGCATCATTTTAACATATTTATGATCCGAATCTTTTGGCATAAGAAGCATGAGCTGAACTTTTCCGTCATTATTTACAATGTATGGAACAATCAAAATTGATCCGATTGAGCCGTCTACCGGCCCGAATACACCGCTTGTAATCCAATGCGTATACTCGCTTTTAGGAGGAAGAATTTGCTTAATGTCTGTTTCTCTGTCTCCAGATTCATTTGTCTCATAATCATATTTATTCTGAGATTTTTTGGGGGGAACAGCAACTTTGTTTTTTCCTTTTTCTTCCTTGGAATCTTTCTTTTTGTCGCCTTTTATATCTGCTACTTTTTTCTTCAAACTTTTCATCACACCGGCATCTACCGAAGATGTTACAGCAAATATGGATGCAAATACTATGACCATTATTCTTAAGTACTTCAAAATTGACCTCTCTTTTTTAAGCAGTATAACCGTTTAAGTACAGAAGTCAAGAATTATCAGATGCAATCAATTATATCAATTTAGTGATTTATCATCAAACGATTGAAAGAAAAACAGCTGTATAGTGAAGAGCCGCCCCGATGATGCAAAAAACGTGAAATATTTCGTGAAAAACTCTGGCAGGTTTTTTGATCATATAAAATATTGCTCCTGTCGTAAAAGCAAAACCTTCTCCCAGTAGAAAAAAAAGCTGGGATGACGGAATAGTAGAAAGAAGCTTTTTTAGGGGAATAAGAAGAATCCATCCCATAATCAGATATATTGATGTACTCAGTATTCGGGATTTTCCTGTAACAAAAAACTTAATAATGCCACCTGCGATAACAAGCGACCACTGAACAGAAAGAATTGAAATCATCCATGCTCCATCCAGGAATAAATAGCAGATCGGAGTGTATGAACCAGCAATCATGACAAAAATCGCGAAATGATCAAGTTTGCGGAAAATTGAAACAGAATTCTCACTTTTCTTTGTAGCATGATAAACAGCACTCGATGTGAAAAGAAAAGTTATGGCAAATCCGTAAATGAGAGATACAGCCTTAAGTTCAGGCGTTTTTGAATAAGCTGCAAGAAATATCGTTCCGGCAAAACTTAATAGCGCGGCACCGAAATGTGTAGCAAAAGACACAGTTTCTGATTTTTTCATTTTATACTTCCATCAAACCAGACACGTTGACAAAAATTAAGGTTGCAGATTTAAAAAATATTTGTCGTTATTATATAATCATAAAACAATGTTAAAAATTTCCGGAGATATTATGAAAAACAAATCTATTGAAACAGTTCTAGTTCACGGCGGATATAATCCTGATGAACACAATAGAAGCCGAATGGTTCCGATTTATCAAACGTCTGCTTTTTGTTATGATTCCGCCGATCATGCTGCCGAACTTTTTGCGATGGATGCTCCAGGTCATATTTATCAAAGAATAGATAATCCGACCGTTAAAATAGCAGAGGATAGAATTGCCGCCTCCGAAGGAGGTGTCGGAGCAGTTGCTTTTTCTTCCGGAATGGCTGCCGTATCTTCTTTTATCCTGAATTTTTTAAAGTCCGGCGATTCAATAGCCGCGGCAAACTGCCTTTACGGCGGATCTATGGGTCTTTTTACGGACACTCTTCCTTCTCTTGGAATTACTACTCATTTCTTTGACCCTCTTAACGGAACTTCGTTAAAAAATGCAATAACTGATTCGACAAAACTTGTATTCGTAGAAAACCTTGCCAATCCATCTCTTGTCGTTCCTGATTACCATTCTATTACAGAAATATGTGCTAAATCAAAACTTCCGCTTGCGGTTGATAATACAATCGCAACACCTTTTATAACCAATCCTATTTCATACGGAGCTGATTTTGTAATTCACTCGTGCACAAAATATATGGAAGGACACGGATCAATTATCGGCGGCGCGGTAGTAGACAGCGGAAAATTTGCTTGGGACGTAAAGCGTTATCCTATGATGTTTGAAGCTGCACCTGGCGGAAAAAGCTTCGTAGATAAATACGGTCAGCTTGCTTTCATCATGCGAATGAGAGCAAAAACTCTCATGAATACCGGAGGATGCATGGCTCCTCTTCACGCATGGCTGCTTCTTCACGGAATGGAGTCTCTCCATGTACGTTATCCGCGTCACTGCGAGAACGCAGAATATATTGCGAAAAAACTTCTTTCTCATTCAAAAGTCGCATGGGTCAATTATCCGGGATTTGAAGACCATCATTCGCATCTAAATGCAAAGAAATATTTCCGCAATTATTTCGGCGGAATGTTAGGTTTCGGTCTCAAAGGAGGCTACGATGCTTGCAGAAAAATGATAGATAACATCAAACTCATTTCCCACTGCACTAACATCGGTGATGCGAAAACACTTATGATTCATCCTGCAAGCACAACCCACAGAAACATGCCGGAACAGGACAGAATAAACGCAGGAATCGGCAATGATTTCATCCGTCTGTCGGTAGGCCTTGAAAACAAAGATGATCTGTTTTCGGCTATAGAAGAAGCTATGAGCTGATTCCCTTTCAATAAAGCGCTAATCTTTTTTATCATTATTCCGATAATCCTACGGGACACTTTCTTTTTCTGCCGACCGGTTTTCGTTTTTCTGTTGGCGTAAAACGGAAAGCGGCCGGCTGTTTCCTTTTGTTCTTGACTGTTTGAAAACAGTATGAGACATAATTCGAACATGTTCCGGTTTCCTGTTCTCTTTATTTTCCGTTAAGAGGTGACGGCATAATGAAAAAAACAATTATGATAATCGGCGGAGGATTGCTTCAGCTTCCGGCAATTCAGACTGCAAAAAAAATGGGTCTTCAGGTGATTGTAACCGATTACAATCCTGAAGCAGTCGGAATAAAGTTTGCCGACATACCTCTTGTAATAAGCACACGTGATTTTGAAGGAACCGTAAGAGAAGCAAGACGCCAGAACAAACTGACACCGATAAACGGTGTTCTCACAGTCGGAACTGATGCATCGATGACAGTTGCAGCAGTAGCAAGTGCACTTAATCTTCCCGGAATTAAATTTGAAGATGCAGAAGCGGCGACAAATAAAGTTAAAATGCGTACTCGCTTCAAAGAACATAAAGTTCCTTCACCGAAATTCTATCCCGTCTGGTCTCTCGCAGACGCAAAAAAAGCATGTGAGAAACTCAAGTTTCCTGTTGTGATGAAACCATGCGATAACATGGGCGCCCGCGGTGTAATGCTTATAAAAGAAAAAGGAATGATTACTGAGGCTTATCAGAATGCAAAAGATTCCTCGCCTTCCGGAGAACTGATTATAGAAGAATTCATGGACGGTCCGGA
>JAKJGA010000136.1 GCA_022704645.1 Spirochaetota bacterium | reverse complement strand
TCAAGAAGGTTTTTTCCTTTTATTTCTGCTATTTCAGCCGTATCCGCAGACACAGAAACAATTGTAGCCTAAAAATCTGTAGAATATCTCAGCCACATGATCATTAAAATCTTAATACAAAAGTTTCTCAAGTATATCAAGCCCAAAATAAATCACATGAAGGACTAACAATTAAGCGTTTACTGAGCGAATCGAAATGCAGGTATTTAATAGGACAGAATGAGATCCCTGCATTCGCAGGAATGACCAAAATTTCGAAAGCACCACAGAAAGAGATGAATGATAGAAACAGAAAACTAGAATCCAATAAGACATTAAGAGATCCCTGCATCCGCAGGGATGACAGAAAAAGAGAACAGAAATGAGCGATAGAATGCAAAGCACTACAGAAAAAGACGAATGAGAGAAAAAATACCTAAACCATCAGCCGAAGGCTGATACTTTATAAGCGCAGACTTTCGCAATCCTCCGAAGGAGGTGCGAAAGTTCTGTCGCGACAAGCTCCGCGCAGCGGCGCCCTTTTCTTTCGTCCATTTCTTTTGGGCGACGCAAAAGAAATGGACAAACGGATTGAAAAGGTGTGAAACACCTTTTAAGTATGCCCGGCTCCCGGGCATCCCTTTGATCTTATCGCATGAGACCATGCAATTAAATGAATACATAAAGCGCAGCTTTATGAGGTAGTCCGACACTCGGATAACAATTAATTCCTTGACTTTTAACAAAATATGACGAAAACATAGCTAACCGGCAAAACGGTATATTAGGAGAGTTTTATGAACAGGAGAATGCCAGTTCTGCTTTTAGCAGCGGTTTTTTTGATATCAGGCGCGCTGCTTGCACAGTTTAAACCTTCGGGCGGGTCAAACCCTCACTCTGTGGTAAAAAAACTGAGTATAGACAACTTCAGAGCTATAAAAAATCTTTATTTTGCCATCATGAATTTCGGCGGAGGAGAAGCAGAATTCAACCGTCTTGTATCGGGTTACGCTTCAGCGACATCAAAGTATTTTGCAAAAGAATACGATGATTCTGCCGCAGCTTTTAAGCTGAACGAAAAAGACATTATTGAAACAGGGATGTCCATCGCGGCAAAATACAAAGACACAACATCAAAAATGCACACAGAAATAATCGAGATTCACACAAAATATACAATCAAGCTTTCATTGGACGGAAAGAAGGCCGATCCCGCACTTGAAAAGCTTCTTAACGAAGCTTCAGAGTCGCTTGCAAAAGCAAATGATTTCAACATAAGAAGAAAACCAGTCAACGCAATCGAGCTTTACCGCAGATCAAAAGAAAAAATTCTTCTTTATTATGAAGCAATCAAACAGCCTATTCCTCAGGAATATGAAAAAGACAAAAAAGACAATGCCCTTGAACTTTACGTTTCAAAAGAAAAAGAAAATTGAAAACCAGCCCGCCGCAAGGCGGGTTTTTTATTCCATATTATCAGAAATTTCCGCACTCTTTTTTAAGACTTTAAGCGACCGTACTCTCACTTCAGCATTAAGACTTACAAGAAGCTCCTTGATTCTGACTGACAATTCCGCATCAATAACAAAACCTTCAAGCGCAGAAAGAAGAGCGCAAAGATACGTATACTTTTGCAAATTATCTTTCTTTAATACTTCCGCACGGATTAGCGGATAATCGTTAACATCCCTGTATGAAAGCGAATTCAATGCTGCAATCCTTACGCTTAAAGAATCATCCGAAATGACCATCGGGAAATACTCATTCTGAATCCTTCCGATCTTCGCATGATCTATCGAAAACAATCCCTTCACCGCAGCTTCACGTATCATCCAGTTAGCATCGTCATAAGAAAAAATAAAAATATCAGCACATGCAGGGCTCTTGAACTCCGCAAGAACGTTCAGAGCTTCCAGGCGGATTACATAATCATTCTTTAACTGCGCAATTTCCGAAAGAACGGATATTGTCGAAGGTGTATTAAACTGAGCAAGCGAACGTACAGCTTCAATTCTGACTTTGTTATACGGATCAGAACTTGCTTTATGCAGAAATTTTTCTGTTCTTGAATACGGGTATTTTGAAGCAAGATTAACCGCGTTTCGTCGGTCGATCCAATACGCACTTTGGTATTGCTTTTCCGCTATTGAAATGCTTAGGAGATATTCCTGCATTTTGGCTTCATCGGCGGTATTATGAGAACATGACAGATGAAAAAAAAACGACACAGTGAGCAGTAAAATAATATTTCTGCTCATCTTATTTTGCTTCTTCAGCATAATCGGCATGCATCCTTTTGCTGAATTCCTTATCTCCCCAGACAGAATCAACTATTGATGACTGTACCGGAGTTTTATAGTAAGAATCATAATGAATCAGCTTGAACTTTTCGCTTTCAACCCCTTCGGAAAAAGTATCAATCTTCGCAAGAATTTCCTCAAATGAAAGAATCTTCTCTTTTATCTTTTCTTCACGTGTAAGATGCGGCTGAATCCGCGCAAGAAAGGCATACCGCTTCGCTTCCTTTAGTCTTTTCATCGCGCGGGAATATTTATGCAGTCTTAGTGAATAAAGAAGCGGCTTATAGTTATCCGCCATAGTAGCCTCAATCTTCGCGCTCGCAAGCTCACGATAACCTAGTTTGAGATAATGCTTCGATTTTGCGTCTCCGGAATTTACAGCCAATGGAGCAAACTCATCAAGCAGAGCCTTAACCGAAATCTCTTCATCATCGAGCTTCTTAAGATAAAGTTCTATCAGATCTTTTTGATTTTTCCTTATCTGACGGTATGCCGCACGGAAATCAAACTTGAGATACATTACCTGACATAGAATATCCCTTCTGATTATTCCTTCAAACTTTGTTCTGTCTTCCTCCGAACCGAAGTTTGTTATGGTGGAATTTATGTAATAAATATAATATCTGTTGTCTTTTAGACCCTTCTGCGCAAAACGCTGAACGCCCGCCCTTGTGCTTGATGCCGCTTTTTGTGCGTCAAGCTGCGGATGAAAAACCGCAAAGCAAAGTAGAAATGTTGTTATGTAACGGAAAAAGCGCATGTAAGTTCCTTAGTTAATTAAATCCCTTAAAAATAAGATTTTGGCAATATTTTTTTTCTGCAAGTCCAATTAAACTTGACTGTCTAAATAATCGGTATTTTCATGAAGCCATGATAAAGAAAATTCTTCCTGCATTAATATTCTCGGTTTTTTGCGCGATGAGCTTCCAGCAGCACGAAAATACCCTTCCGGCGGAAAAAGGTTCCGCGCTTGTCATATTCAGAACATCATACCAGAACGCAGTTCCGAGAGAACAGATATTAACTGAAATTCTCCGCCAAACACTCGGAAAAACCGTAAGCTTTCATTTTATCCCCTATGCTGATGATTCCCTGATTTTCTTCAGCCCGACAGCTAATAAAATCGCTCAGTACAATAAATCTCTTAACTTTGATAAATATAAAACATCCGCGTATGCGGCAAACTATCTCAAAGAAAACATGGCATATTTTCAGAAGCTTATGGGAGAAAAATACACCCATATCATTATTTTCGAATCCGATTCGCCTTTTAGCAAAAACACATCTAAATTGAAAATTAATCTGTGTATGGTGAGCGCGGATAAAAATCTTGATATAAGATCAGTTGCCTACTGCGAAGACAGCTTCAGCGAAAAAGCACTATATGATTCACAGAAGGAAAAATACTCAAAAATAATTGCAGATGCGTTTGTTGCAGAAATAGAAAAGCTTGGTTTTTTCGTTAAGATTAAAAAATAACCTTATAGAAATGAAATGCAGGCACTTCATAAGGATGATTCTTTTTGATAGTATCAGTTAAAACCGGAATAAGCTCTTCTTCACATGCCATTTCAATGCGGATTTCCTTAACCTGTTCAATTATATTTTTTTTGCCGATGAAAGGATTGCTTCCTTCAAGAGGTCTGAACTGTCCCATGCCCTCAGTCTGCCATGAACATCTGTCATAACCGGCATAGCTACCCGCACCGGCATCAAAAAGTGCCGATTTCAGAGCTTCCGCATGAGAAGTTGGAACATATACTACAAGAATATACATAATATTAAATAAGCGGCTTAAGCCGCTTATTTACTTTTTAGCAGGAAGAACTGAATCTTTGCAGGCTTTCGCGATTTTGAACTTAAGAACTTTCTTTGCAGGAATTTTAATCGCTTCACCGGTCTTAGGGTTTCTGCCTGTTCTTGCTTTTCTCTGCTGAATTACAAGTTTGCCGAGACCCGGGAAAGTAAATCCGTTTTTCGCTTCTTTATATGAAAGCTGAATTAGAATATCAATGAAATTCTGAACTTCTTTCTTTTTGAGACCTGTTTTCTCTGCAAGAGAAGCAATAATCTCAGTTTTTGTCATTGGTTTCGATGCCATTATAAACTCCTTATCTCTTTTATGTGTGGAATACGTTAAGAATGTTTTAATTGGTATTTGTACGTGTTTCATGTCAATAAAATTTAGTATCAAATTGAAAAGCCTGTTTTTATTTGATTTTCGCCGAAAATTTGATTACATCATAAATTATTTGATATTATTCCAACACTTGTATAGATTTATAAAAAACTGTTCTGCCTTAGCGGATTGTACGACATTAAATAGAATTTATGCTTAAATGATTATTATAAGGAGAAACCTGTGAATCGGCGTGACTTTTTAAAAACATCATTACGAACTGCCGGAAGCATTTTCATCTCAAGTTCAGTATTTTCCGGAAGGATATTCAGCGCAGAAGAAGCAAATGCAGGACATTTCGATCTTGCCGCAGTGCGCAATGCCGAACCGGAAAGGCTTTTCGACGAAGCAATTAAAGCTCTGGGCGGTATGAGCCGTTTTGTAAAAAAAGGCAAAACTGTACTTATCAAGCCGAATATCGGATGGAATATCGAACCGCAATACGCGGCAACGACGAATCCTAATTTAATCAAGCGAATCATTCT
>JAKJGA010000333.1 GCA_022704645.1 Spirochaetota bacterium | reverse complement strand
GAGTTGTCGCCTTACGTGATATTACCGAGCGCAAGCAGATGGAAGAAAAGTTACGGGAGAGCGAGGCAAATTATCGGCAGCTTTTTGAGAACTCGCCTGCTGGAATATATCAAATTGATTTTAAAAATGGAAAAATCACAAGGGCGAACGATGTGTTCTGTAAATATGCTGGTTGTAGTCAGAAAGAGATAAGTTCTCTAAATATATACGATTATTTTTCTGAAGAAAGCAAAAAACTGTATTTGGCGCGTCTCGAAGAAGTGCTTCGGGGTGAAAAAGTGCCTGAGATAGTAGAATATGAAGTAGTAAATAAAAATGGTCAGCGATTCTATCTCCAACTACACAATAAATTTATTTATGATGCAGAAGGTAATGTGATTGGTTCAGATGTTGTTGCACATGATGTCACAGAGCGCAAGTTGGCAGAGATTGACCTGAGGCAGGAACGGGACTTCAGTAGGGCAATCATCAATAGTCTGCCGGGATGGTTTTACGTTGTTGATGAAAACTTAAGATTTCTCCGCTGGAATGACAACTTCATAATCACGACAGGCTATTCGGAAGAGGAACTCCGTGAGATGTCGATTATTGATTTCCATCGTGAATCGGATCGAAGCACCATATCAGAACAGGTAAAACAGGTTTTCCTTTTTGGGGAAAATACCGCTGAAACGGACGTCATTGCGAAAGACGGAACTGTCAAAACCTTCTTGTTCAGCTCAAGAAAGATGCAATTTCAAGGCAGAAACTGCCTCGTAGGCACCGCCATCGATATTACCGAAAAGAAGCGGGCGCAGGAAAAACTTGAACAGTTTGCCGAAAATCTTGAAGATGCCAATATAGCGCTGCGTGTATTAATGAATCGCAGGGATGAAGATCAAAAGGATATTGAGGAAAAATTGCAGACTAACATCAATGATCTCGTTATTCCTT
>JAKJGA010000135.1 GCA_022704645.1 Spirochaetota bacterium | reverse complement strand
ATTTTTCAGAAAATGCATTGAGATACATAAATTGATTTGTAGTTAGTTCTAAAAATGCTTCTTTCGGATTTTTATCCGTAAATGATATGGATAAATTCTTGAGAGATGAAAGTTTTCTTTTGATTTTGTTCTCAAAAAGTTCTTTATCTGAAGCTGTAAACTTGAGATAAATTTTTTTAAAACCGGCATGATATAAAATGCGGATATTTCTTTCTATTAAATACTGACCGAACATTTTCAATCTTACAGTAGATGCCGATGATTTGATTAACGCTGTTTGCATTTTGATGTTCACCCGAAAATATATTGACTCTTTGATGGATAACCGGGTCATAATCCCAATTACTATGAAGAAAACAAGAAAAATATTTCTGGCAATCGGAATTCTTTTGCTGGTTCTGATGATTTCGGTATTCGGAGTCGATAAGCTTGTTGCAGACATTTTATCGGTCGGTCTGGGCTTTTTTCTCCTAATGTTCATTTATTTTTTGAATCATGTCTTTCTGACTTACGGCTGGCGTGTGCTGATAATGTATCCTCTGGGGCTTAAAGGCTTCTTTAAGCTTTTGATAGCGCGTATTGCCGGAGATTCTACAACCGTCATAAATGCCGCGGCAGGAGCAGCAGGTGATCCGATTAAGGCATTGTATATAAAGGACACTGTTCCTTTGAATACCGGTCTTGCTTCCGTTTTTCTTGACCGTATTGTACATTCAATCGGTAATCTTCTGATAATATTGACGGGCGTTGTTCTCGCGGCATTTTTGCTTGGAATCCCTTTCTGGGCTGTAATTGCAGCTGCTGTTGTGATAATCGGCGGGATTTTTTACGGAATATCATATATAAGTAAAAAGAAAAATTTTTTGATTCATGTAGTTAATTCTCTTCCTCAATTTGTTCAAAAAAAATTTATTACACGGAAGAGACGTTCTTCACTAAAAAAGATTGATAAAGAATTTTCTCATATTTTTTCAAGCAAGGATAATCTCAATCATTTTTATATTTCGATAATAATGCATTATCTCCCGGTTATGCTGTCAGGGGCATTCGAAGTTTATTTTATAATGAAATTCATCTCAGTTTCAAATCTATCATTCATTAATGCTTTGTTTATTTATCTTTTCGGACTTGTTGTTTCGATTATACTTCCCTTTATTCCTTTAAATCTGGTAATCAGCGAAGGATCTTATGCGGCGGCTTGTTCGTATTTCGGTTATGAAACTTCTGTCGGAGTATCTATCGGATTTATAAGAAGAGCAAGAGCTCTGGCCTGGTCATTTATAGGTATCGGATTCTTGTTGTATGCAGGTCTTTTAAAAAAGGAAACAACACCTGAAGAAAAAAAGAAAAAGCGGAAATGAATTCCGCTTTTTCCTGAAAGATTTTAGCCGATCGCATCGTGGCCGGTTTCACCGGTTCTGACACGGATGCACTCTTCCATAGGAACAACAAAGATTTTTCCGTCTCCGATGTTTCCTGTTCTTGCTCCCTGAATTATCGCATTTATAGCGGGTTTAACGAAATTCTCATTAACCGCTATTTCTATTCTGACTTTATCAAGAAGATTGATTTCTGTGATTACACCGCGATAGTTTTCGGTATAGCCGCCCTGCTGGCCGCATCCGATTGCGCTAGTTACGGTCATTTTCCCGATGCCTGCTCTCGTAAGTGAGTTTTTGACATCTGTAAGTTTTTCCGGCTGAATAACTGCTATTATAAGTTTCATATTTCCTCCTTTTTACTTCGTAAGGAAGCCCTGGAAATCAGGATAAGCTTTCATTCCATGTTCGCCTATGTCAAGACCCACAACTTCTTCACGCTTGCTAACTCTCATTCCCAAAGTCTTTTTAATTATAAACCATATAATGAAAGAAGCAATAAAAGTAAAGCCTCCTACTGCAGCAACGCCTGTGAGCTGAGTGAGGAAAAGTGTAAATCCGCCGCCGTTGAAAAGACCGTTTCCGGTTGCAGCGCCTGTGATTCCGTCTTTCGCCCAGAGTCCGACAGCAAGAGTTCCGAAAATACCGTTTGCAAGATGGACTGAAAGAGCTCCGACTGGATCATCAATCTTAAGTTTATCAAAAAAGTAAACTGAGCATACTACGAGAACTCCCGCTATTGAACCGATCGCGGCTGCTGCCGGAACAGATACAAACGCGCAAGGGGCAGTAATTGCTACAAGACCGGCAAGTGCACCGTTTAGAATCATTGAAAGATCCGGTTTTTTCTGAATTAACCATGATGCTATAGTTGCTGTTGCTATTGCGAATACTGCTGAAGTATTTGTAGTAAGCGCAACGTGAGCTATTGCAGATCCGTCACCCACTGCCATTGTTGATCCCGGATTGAATCCGAACCATCCGAACCATAGAACAAGTGCTCCAAGAGTTGCGAGACCCATGTTGTGACCGAAGATCGGATTTGTTGAGCCGTCTTCTCTGTATTTTCCTGTACGTGCGCCAAGAAGAATCACACCTGCAAGAGCGGCCCATCCGCCGACGGAATGAACTACTGTTGAACCGGCAAAATCCCAGAATCCTTTTGCTGCGAGCCAACCGCCGCCCCATATCCAGTGACCTGTTATAGGATACATTACTGCGACAAGTACAAAAGAGAATACGATGAATGAATGGAATTTGATTCTTTCTGCAACCGCACCGGAAACGATTGTTGCTGCAGTAGCTGCAAAAACCAGCTGGAAAAAGAATTTAGCGAATAAAGGTACGCCGGTCCAGCTCAATGCGCTGTAGGCTCCCTGGTATGCGTCTCCTGTAAGAGGGCTTGTGTCAGCGCCGCCTATGAAAAAGAGACCTTCTTTTCCAATAAATCCGCTTCCGTTACCGAACATAAGTCCGAAACCGATTACGTAGAAAGAAATTGATGCAATTGCGAAAACTATAAAATTCTTTGCGAGAATGTTTACAGAGTTCTTTGAACGGGTGAGTCCGGTTTCTACCATCGCGAAACCGAGATTCATAAAGAAAACAAGAAATGCGGCAATCATTACCCACATGGTATCCATGCCGACTTGGGCAATATTAATTGCCGGAGCTTCGCTTGCGGCATCCTGTGCAAAAAGAATTCCGCCTGTAAATAGTGCGAATAGAAACAAAGAGATTAGAGTTTTAAATTTTCTATTCATGTTTACCTCCTTCTTCAGTTGATATACTCAACATAATCAATACAACCGGGAGGTCAATATCAGGAAATGAAAACACGCTTTAAAGAAACCTTATTTTACATGAGCTTAAAATTTGATGAAGGAACTGAACACTCTTTATTCTTTTGTATTTCTGATGTGTTAAATAATCTTTCGGGAAAATGCCTAAATTAAACGGATTTGAATAGTAAATTTTTATAAGAAATCAGTATTCAGCCTAATCTATGTCAAGTAAAAAAGCCTTGACAAGGGTTTGATAAATTGGGTTTGATGACTTTATGATAGAATTTGAAGATAAAACGTGTTTCGGATGCGGACAGGAAAACTCCCGCGGTTTGAGGCTAGAGCTTGGTTTCGATGAAGATACCAAGACTGTTTACGGAGAATTCCAGGCAACTCAGGAGCTTGAAGGGGCTCCGAACATTATTCATGCAGGGATTGTTTCTGTAATCCTTGATGAAGCAATGATAATGGTAAACAAATACATGGATACCGTTGCGTTGACAGGAGAGCTTACTATACGTTATCTTCAACCTGCTTTTATCAACGAGAATCTCTATGTGCGCGGTTGGTATGTTAAAAAAAACAAGCGCGTAATAGAAAACAGAGCTGAGATTGAAAACGAAATGGGAAAAATCGTTGCGAGAGCAAAGGGAAAATACATAGAAGTAGACAAGATTCCTCAGCCTGAATAATCAAAACAAAGCCGAAGTGGTGGAACTGGTAGACGCAGCGGACTCAAAATCCGCCGGGGGCAACTTCATGAGGGTTCAAGTCCCTCCTTCGGCACACACAAGACCGTTATGCGGTCTTTTTTTGTGTAATTTTCGCAAAAGATATTCCCGCGATTCTGGTCTTGTCATTTTTCCGAGTTGTTCGTATCATCACAGTTCTTCTTCCTGTATCGGAAGTTGAAATCACTACTTCTTTTTCGCTTGTTTTGAAATATACATAACCGTTCATGATAACCTCTTTATGCGACATAAGACATATACTATACGTACATATAGTATTGCAAGTTTTTTTTGTATTATTTTTCCTGAAAATAAATATGAATTGATTTTGCATATCTTATCAGCTAAATTTCACTAAAATTGATTATAAACCTAATTGAAATTAATTCCAAAAAATTGGGGGATTTTGTGCATTTTTGCAAGGGTGCTGCTTTTCTTTTTCTGTTAGTGTTACATTTTTCATGTTCATCTATTTTCTTTCGCGAAAATTCGATAAAAAACCTAAAATGGGGAAAAGATTCTGCTATTGACGGAGAAGAGATTTCTCTGTCTGCGGAAGTCGTTGACTCTTATGAAAGTGTGACTTTTACTATATGGAAAGTGTCAGATGACACAGCTTCGGATAAACCTTTTGCGGTATTTGAAGTCCGTCCTTTAGACGGTAAGGCTCATACATTTTGGACTTACAGATGGGAGGATGATCCGGATTCACCCCTGGAAGAAATGCCTGAATTCTTTTTCACTGTAACTGCCGGAACCGATGAAAGAAAAAGCGGAATTTTATCTGTTTCAATGGATATGACAGTTGAAATTGATGATGAAAACGGAGTTCCTCAGAAAAATATAAAATTTATGCTTATTGGTCCGAATGGAATAAAAGTTTACGGGAAAACTGACAATAAAGGATTATGTGAAGTCAATAAACTGGTGCCGGGCAAGTATGAAGTGAAAACATTGAATGAATGACCGTCATTTTTTCGGATGACAGTCATTCATTTAAAAATTCAAAGTCTGTGAACCAGATTATTTATCCACTTTTTAGAACGGTATCTATAATAGAGAAGAATGAATTTAAATATCTCCTGACTTGTA
>JAKJGA010000134.1 GCA_022704645.1 Spirochaetota bacterium | reverse complement strand
CTCGGAATTGAAAGAGCAATGTATTCCATACTTACATATGTCGTGGCGTCAAAAAGCATTGACTTCATCTTAAACGGAATTGAAGAATACACTGCAGTCACAATAATATCTTCCGAAAGCGAGAAAATTAAAAAATTCATCATGAAAGAATTTGCTATCGGAATGACAATCTATAAAGGCAAACGCGGTTTGGCTATGACTGATCAGGATATACTTTTCTGCGTAGTTACAAGATTTGAAGTTCCCAAGATAATCAAAATTTCAAAGGAACTGGATTCAAAAGCATTTGTCATTACACATCTCATCGACAACACTTTCGGCGGATTGATCAAGGCGCGAAAAGAAAGATTCTGATGAATTACTTTCCTATTCAGATTGTAAATGTCGGCAGAATGAAGGAATCAAGCGGATACTGCGAATTACCGCCGTCAGACGCACTCAAAGACTTTATAATGTGTTACTGGTTTTTTGATACAACTGATTCATCCGGCGACATTCTGGTAAATCCGGATTGCTGTGCTGATATTATATTCAACCTCAAAGCACGTGATATTGACGATTTCTCAGAAATAACAGGAACTTTTTCAGACAAATTCTATATTCCCGGAAACGGAATTAAAGCCTGCGGAATACGTCTTAAACCCGGAATAACCTATCACCTTATCCGCGAGGGAATAGATTCTCTTTCCAATACCTCAGTGTCATCACTCAACTATCCGCAGATAAACTGCGAGTTCATAGCAGAAAACATTCTTGAAAAAACAACCTGTCAAATAAAAGATTTTTTCGACTCATATTTATCCTTTATCTTCCGTAAAATCGAAATACGCGAAAGTAAATTCATATATTCTCTTAATGTTTTTAATTCAATTGCAGATAACGGATCGAAAGATCTTCTCATTTCAGACAAAACCATGGACAGATATTTTATGAAATACTTCGGATTATCACGCAAGAAAATATCCTCTGTGTTAAGATTTCAAAACAGTCTTAGACAGATCATTAACTACGGAAATATTCTCCCAGAGGGATATTACGACCAGCCTCATTTTATTAAAGACTTCAAACGATGTGCAGGCATGACTCCTGGTGATTTCTTAAAAAGCATTTCGTAAATTTCTATTTTGTCCTTTTTTTACAATATTTACTTCATTCATATGTTATTCTTGGTATTATATTATGATGCCGGAGGAATTATGAAAAGCATAACACCGAATTTAAAGGTTACTGATATTCCGAATTCTCTTATATTTTATGAAACAATTCTCGGATTTAAAATCATTATGAAAGTTCCTGATGAAAATCCTGTCTGGGTTATGCTTAAAAACGGCAACGCAGAAATAATGCTTCAGCAGAAGGAATCAATTGAAGAAGAGTATCCTACTCTCAAAGAAAAAGAATCAGGAGCTCTAACTTTTTATACGATTGTTGAAGATTCGAAAGTCTTTTATGAAAAAATAAAAAACAATGTTAACATAGTTCATCATTTGCATGTGACTCCATACGGCAGAAAAGAATTTTCGGTAACTGATCCTGACGGATTCATTTTTACTTTTGCTTCATAATAGGAGATAATATGGAATTCATTTTAACAGGTTTTGTTTGTTGATGATGTTGCTAAGTCAAAAGACTGTTCTTCCCGCAAAATATGTTAATTCGGCATTAACCAAATGAAAAAAGAAAATAAATCCGGGCTTCTGATTATTCCTGGCATAGTAAAAGCAACCGTCAAGGACTTAAACCGTCTTGGAATTATCAAGGTTGAGGATTTAAAAAACAAAAATCCGGAAAAACTTTACGAAGAACTTTCCGGATTCTATGCTTCAAAACTTGACAGGTGCGTACTATTAAAACCGGAAGTGAAAATGAATTAAAAGATATTCCCAGAACTGAAAGTTCTCCATTATGAGAAATTTCAACCGGAGTATTTCTTATTACGTTGGAAAAAATGTGCCCTCTTTCAATAACCGAATCCGCTTCTGAATGATTAATTGTCCCCGACAGATTAACCATCAAATCAACCTCCTTCACAGGAAGGAGAACATGACCTGTACAAGAAGAACTGTCTTCAAGGATCCATACACTCTTCAGTAAGTCCTTAAGATAAGCATTTGATATATTTATTCGTCTGACTTTCATCTATTTATACATGTTCTGCGGAATGTCATTTTTTCAAGCAATTATTGACTAATGACAATATTTCAGTATATTTCTTATAGGGGGTGGGGGTATGTCCTGTTGCAATGCTCAAAAGAAGGCACATCACAGTGAAGATGTAAAAAAATCTCTGCAGTCACGCTTAAAACGTATAGAAGGACAGCTCCGCGGAATACGCAAAATGATAGAAGAAGATACTTATTGCGATGATGTCCTCAACCAGATAGCATCGGCTCAATCTGCCTTAAACGGAACCGCATTGTATCTTCTCGAACATCATGTCAGACAATGCGTTTCGGATCAGATAAAAAACGGCAAAACGGATGTAATTGCCGAGGTAATTAAAACAATAAAGAGGTTAAGTAAATAAAATGACAAAATACATAGTACTAATTGACGGAATGAGCTGTTCACATTGCGAAAATCATATTGAAAGAACATTGTCGAATCTGGATCCAAAAATGAAAATCAAGGCTTCGGCAAAGGAAAAATCAGCAGAAATTCTCACCGAAAAAGAAATAACTGAAAATGAATTTAAAGCGGCTGTCGAATCCGCCGGCTACATATTCAAGGGAATGATAAAGCGGTGAAAGAATGCGCCATAATAATCGGAGGAATGACATGCTCTGCGTGCAGCGCGCGTATTGAAAAAACATTGAATTCATGCGATGGTGTCGTAAAAGCTACCGTAAATCTTGCATCTTCTATGTCAAAAATTCAATACGATGAAAGCAAAATAACTCCTTCGGAACTGAAGTCTATCATCGACAACCTCGGTTATAAGGCAGAGTTTGCGGGCAAAGATAAAAATAAAACAGTCATCGATTTGCAGAAAAAAGAAATAAAGAAACTTTTTGTTCTGACCGCGATTTCATCAATTCTCTCTTTTCCGCTTCTTTTTTCAATGATTCTAATGCATCTTACAGAGAATTTTTCTTTCATTCATAATCCGTATCTGCATCTTGCCTTATCCGCGCCTGTTCAATTTATAATAGGATTCCGGTTTTACAAAAAATCATTTATAACTCTAAAAACATTTTCTCCCGGAATGGATTTTCTTGTTGCTCTCGGAACGACTGCCGCATACTTTTTCAGCCTTTATAATCTTTTCTTTCTTCAAAATCATTCACATTTGTATTTTGAATCCAGCGCGGTGCTTATCACTCTGATTCTCTTCGGAAAATATCTTGAGGCTAAAGCAAAAGTAAAAACATCTTCGGCAATTCAAAAGCTCATGAATCTTTCTCCGGCAAATGCAAGAATATTGAGAGAAGGAAAGGAAATTCAAATCTCTGCCGCAGATTTAATCCCCGGTGATGCAATTGTAATTCGTCCCGGCGAAATAATACCTGCTGACGGAATTGTTATCAGCGGATTTTCCGCAGTTGACGAAAGCATGATTACGGGAGAAAGTATTCCTTCCGACAAGTCAGAAGGAAGCAGAATAACCGCAGGCACGCTGAATACCTCGGGCTCTCTGATCATGCGGGCGGATAAAACTGGAGAAGATACTATTATATCGAGAATAATACAGACTGTCGAGAATGCAGCTTTATCAAAAGCTCCGGTACAGAAACTTGCTGATAAAATATCCGGAATATTTGCATGGTCGGTACTTTCAATTGCTGCCGTAACATTTATTTCGTGGTATTTCTATTCAGGAAACATTTCAGAAGCTGTTTCAAATTCAGTTGCAGTTCTTGTAATAGCCTGCCCATGCGCACTCGGACTCGCAACTCCTACTGCACTCATTGCAGGAATAGGAATGGGCGCTTCTAATAATATTCTCATTAAAGATGCGGAATCTCTCGAAATGTTAAGTAAAATCTCGATTCTGATGATTGATAAAACCGGAACACTAACTGACGGTAAACTTTCCGTAAATGATGTTATTTCCGAAGATAATGAAAAGGACTATGTACTAAGACTGACATCCATCGCAGAAAAATTCTCCGAACATCCGCTTGCAAAAGCAGTCAGAGAAAAATATTCAGATGAAACTCATCCTTCTGATTTCATGTCTTATGCCGGAAAAGGAGTTTCGTGCATTTATGAAAATAAAGTATTATTGTGCGGAAATGCAAAATTCATGAAGGATAAAGGCATTCATGAAGATAAAATAAATGAAATGGTTTTAAAAGCATCAAAATCCGGAAAAACATTTTTATTGACTGCGTTTGACAATAAACTGATTGGAGCGGTAACTTTTGATGATAAACTCAGAGACACTGCAATTACAACAGTTAAATCGCTTGAAAATATGGGAATTAAAACGATTATGCTGACTGGAGATAATTTCAACAGTGCAGAGAAAACTGCTAAAGAATGCGGAATTGAAACTTTTTATCATTCTCTTTTGCCTGAAGATAAAGCTCAGATAATTAAAAAATATGAATCAAACAATACCCGCGTTCTTTTTGCAGGCGACGGTATCAACGATGCTCCGGCTCTTGCTTCAGCTTCTGTCGGTCTGACGGTTGCCGGAGGAAGCGATATAGCCATGGAAGCATGCGCGATAACATTGCTCAAAAGTGACTTGAATGAAATAGTAAATGCAGTAAATCTTTCTTCAGCTGTAATGAAAAAAATCAGACAGAATCTTTTTTGGGCTTTTTTCTATAATTGCCTCGGAATTCCTCTTGCAGCATTCGGCTTTCTGTCTCCGCTCATAGCAGGAAGTGCAATGGCTTTTTCATCGGTTTCTGTTGTGACAAATTCTCTTCTTTTGAAGAAAAAGAAATTATTTTAGCAAAACTGCCAAAAGAGTATTGAAGAAAGCCTGTAATTATATTATTCTGGTATCAGGGATATAAACAATAAAGAGGATGAATTATGCCAAAACCGGTATTTGACGCAAACGAAGAGCT
>JAKJGA010000133.1 GCA_022704645.1 Spirochaetota bacterium | reverse complement strand
AATTTGACTCCGTCTTCCATGATTATTGAAGGAGTTATGATGTTTCCCTTAACGTCCCCTGAAGCCAGAAGCACGACTCTTTCGCTTGCGAGTATGTTTCCCTTGACGGTTCCGCCTACAATGACAACGCGGGCCTGAATGTCGGTGAGAGCTTCGCCGTACTGACCGATCAGAACCTTTCCTTCAGTCTGAATTGTTCCCGTAAATTTGCCGTCAATCCGCAAAAGCCCGTTTATCTTGAATTCGCCTTTGAATTCACTGCCTTCGCCGATGATGCTGTTTACTATATGATCTTCATTAAGTCTGTTCTGTCGTGTCATGTTTCCTGCCGGTGTCAGTTTCTAAGGAAGTTTATTATTTGACGATTATTATTGTAAAGGATTTTTCTTGTCCGATAATATAACATGAAAACATTCAGACTGTTGATATCACTGCTTTTTGCTGTTTTTTCGGGTTTGGCGGTATTTTGGATAAATTCATCCGGAAAACCGGGCGGAGAATACTCGGAATCGTACAAGGAGCGCGAAAAAGAGAAAATTGACCGGTTATTCGCCGTTCCGATTCTTCTATATCATAATATTGACGGAAAGGGGCCTTTTTCGGTTACATCCGAACAGCTTAGAGAGCATTTTCGCCTTATCCGCGAAAGCGGGGTTGATATCGTTCCGCTTCGTGATCTTGTAAGCCGGATAGAAAGCCGGACTCCTTACCGGAGAAAATCCGCTGTCATAACGTTTGATGACGGATATAAGTCGATGTATGACAAACTTCTTCCGATTGCGAAGGAATTCGGTTACCCCATGACTCTTTTCGTCTATATCGACTTTGTTCATCCGACATCAAAAAATCTTATCAGCTGGGATGAAATCCGCGCGCTTGAAAGAGCAGGGATCGATGTTGAATCGCATACTTACTCTCATGCTGATCTTACAAAAATTTTGTCTTCCGATAGTCCTGATTCGTTCCGTAAATTGTTTAAGGAGATGTATCTTTCAAGAAGAATCATTTCACTCGAAACCGGAAATGATTGCGAGTTTATAGCTTTTCCTTATGGTAATTATAATTCGTACCTGGTCAATATGGCGCGTCTTGCGGGTTATAAGAGGGCGTTTACAACAGAATACGGAATGAATCCCGTAACAAGGGATAATTTCTGTCTCAGGCGGCATCATATAAAAAGCAGTTATTCGGCCAAACAGATTCTTTCGATTCTGAATCAAAGTGTTCCGTGAGAATTTGTAAGCCTATTTCTTTGAAAGGGGCTTAAATAAAATGCTTTACAATAATTTAAAGGGAATATTACTATAGTCTATTCGGTTTTCGAACCAAATTCAAAAGATAAAGTTAAGGAGACTAAAATGAAAAAAGCATTAGTATGCTTGGTTCTATTGACAGTTGTTGCTGTTGCTGCTGCTTGCGAAACTGCACAGCCTAAAACTGCTCTCGGAGTTCTTTCTACAATCGTTGTAGATCCTTCATCTGCACAGATTGAAAAAGGAAATGTTTTCTCTTTTACAGCTAAAGGTCTTGATTCTGCAGGTAATCCTGTTGTTATCAACCCGACATGGTCTGTTGACAAAAAATTCGCAGGTATCATAACTCTTGTTAATCCTGTTGGTCCTAAAGCCGCTGTTAGAGCTAGAGCTGAAGGTGCTGCTGAACTTGTTGTTTCTCAGGGAGACATCAAAACTGTAGTTAATATCGACGTTGCAGGTCCGGACAAGTTTACTTCTAGAACTTCTAAGTAATCAACGATAATCCCGGGGAGTGCTTGCGCTCCCCGATATCCATTTTAAAGATCTTTAAATGAAAAAATTATTATTATGTGTTGTTATAGGCTTCTTCTGCCTGGTGTTTTCTTACGTCCGTGCGGATATTGAAGCGGATGCTGCGTCTCCTATATTTTTTACTGAAATATGGGGTTATTTGATTAGCGGTGAAGAAAAATATTTTACTAAAAATTCTCCGGTTACGGATATTGGCTACTTTTCTGCAAAGGTATCGCTAGACGGATCTCTCCGTGGTGTGCCGGATGCATCAAAAATAAATCATTTCGGCAGAAGAGTTCATCTTGTTGTAGCGGAGACTTCGGATTATTCTCTGACACATTTTATTCTGCGTCCTGATCTGCCGTTTCGTGCGGAGCTTTTGGACAGCATTGCGGAAAAATCCAAACCTTTTACCGGAGTTCAGATAGATTTTGAAGCTGTTCGTCCGGCGGATAAGGATAATTTTATTTCTTTTCTTTATGAACTTAAGGCGAAAATCAAAGACAAGACTTTGAGCGTTGCCCTTCCGGCGAGAAGAAAAAAAGTTAATGATGCCTACGATTATGAAAAGATATCAAAGGCTGTAGACCGTATAATTATTATGGCTTATGATGAGCATTGGAGCACGAGTAAACCCGGACCTGTCGCTTCAAACACATGGTGCCGTGAAGTTTCAGCTTATGCTGCGAAGCATATACCGCACGAAAAACTGGTTATGGGAATACCGTTTTACGGAAGAGCGTGGATAGATAAGAATCCGGCTAAGGCCTACATTAATCGCGGAGTAAACAGTCTCATCAAAATGAAAAATCTTTCGGTAACGAGAACCGCTGACGGAATACCGAATGTCAGGTATACGGAAACTGTTGAAGTGTCTCTTTATTATGATGATGAAGAATCCCTTTGGAAAAAATTTGGGATATATAAAAATGCCGGAGCTGCAAAGATCGCTTTCTGGCGCATTGGTCAGGAGAATCCTGGAATCTGGCAAAAAATTTCTTCAGAAGAAAAATAATTAAATCCGGCAGTTGACGTTTCTGCAGTCGATTGTATATTTACTGTAGAAGCACACTGCGAGGTTTTAATGTCAGTATCCCCCAGCTTCAGTGCGGAAGAGGCGTGGCATAGATGCCAAACGTACCTTGAGTACTAACTTCAGTCCTTCCGCACTCTTCAAATTTTATTTAAGAAATGTATGTGTTTATTTATCAGGTATAGTGAGTTCTTTCCCTATTTCATATATCACGTACTCTTTTTCCTGCTGGTTCCAATCTCTTATAAAGCCGATTTTTAGCTTGTTCGGGCTTGTCCATTCTGCAGATCTAAAAATTATGAATGGGAAATATTTTGAATATAAATTGGTTAATTTATCGGCGTTGAAATTATAAACTGCTAGAATGCCTGATCCGCCGGGTTCATAATAATATACGCTAGCGATATAATTGTTTCGAGGTGAAATGTAAATTTCTCCGGGAATTTGCAACTTGTTTCCAGTATCGGCATTTACGAGTATTCTATCTGGTTCTGTGTCGTTTGAATATCCATAGTAGTATTTTATAAATTCAAAATAGTTAATTCCCTTATGAAAATTCTGGAATTCATGAAAAGTGCAGTCAAAATCATTTTTTGATAGGTCAAAATTAGTATTTGGAAGTAATATTTTCTTTCCGTCTCCTGTTGCTATTGTATATCCTTCATATGTATTGGAAATGATATTTTCATACTCTTTATCCGGCGGGGAGCTTAGAGAAACGGCACCTCCGAAAACCCAGGCGGTTTTCCCATTATAGGATATTTTATACCATGGAGCAGATATATCTTTGTCCTTGATTTTGGCTGTGGTTTTTGTTTTTGAGATACTGAGTATTTGAACTTTTTCGGATTTAGATATAACTCCAATAACAGAAGATTTAAGATTCGGCTCGCTTCTGAGTCTTAAATCACTTACAATAGTGTATCCGTAGATGTAATAATCTTTTAATTCATCATCAGGTTTAATCACTGCAGGAATTGAAAAAAGAATAATTAAAATAATTAAATGTTTCATTTGATAATTTTGTAAGAATGATTTAATAAATCAAGTCAAAAACTGTTTGAGAAATGCAGTATGGATTAAAATAAAATACTTGTGCTGAAATATTAGAAAATTTTAAATTAGGCATGAAGATTAAACTCAGACAAGAAGAGCTTTTGTGTTCGAATTGCGGGAAGCCGAGAACATTCTATTATCTGTCAGATTATTCCTATGGAGAAAGACTTGTTTTAATTAATCATGGAACAGGCTATGCCTACATGAATATGATTGAAGATGCTGTATATGATGAGTTCAGTGTTTTGCTGAAGTGCATACTTAATGAAAGAAGCATAGTTCTTGCACAGTCTGATTTCGCGGAAGTATTGAATTCATTATTCGGAATTGCCTGTGATAATATCGACGGAGTCCCGATTGACTTTTTATATAATGTGGGAAAATGTTTGAGCTGCGGTTCGGTAAAATTTGATTCCGAACTCATTGATGCTGAAAAGATTGCGGAAGTCGATTTGCCGGTTATAACGCATGAATCATGGAATCTTTTAAATGACGAAGAAAAACGTAATGCAATCAAGGATTTATTGGATAAGTTTAAATCTGCAAGAAATTAAATTATGTCCGGACAGTTACATATTTTATATAATAAGCTTTTCAATATTGAAAATGGTAGAAATATTGCCGGGGTAATTATATGAACAGAATCGAAGCAAAAATGATAATTGAGCATGAGAAACTGACTGGATTCAATTGGAATGAAAACAGATATTATAATGAAAATGAAGTCGGGATAAAATTTGCAGATAATATATGGTTAACATATGCTACAGATGAAAGAGCAAGTGTAATTACAGGATCAATTAAAGAATTCGATTCTGAAGAGGAAGCATTGGATGATTTTATCTGCCGGTTGAGGGCGGACAAGGTATTGCGTGATATTGTTGGTTGACAAAAGTGTATGCAGTTCATAATAGCAACCGGCGGTGCAAAAAAATGAAAAAAAATTTTGCCGAGTATTCGGCCTTTTTTATATTTAAGGCGGTTGTGTTTCCGCTTTCGTGGTTCATTCCTCTGTTTCTTGAACAGAAAGGTATTACCGGAATCTATACCGGGATATTGATGGCTGAGGTTCCGCTTGTCAGCTTTCTTCTCGCATTTCCTTCAGGAATAATAAATGACAGGGTTGAATCGAGAAAACTTATTCTATTCGCGTTTCTGCTTCTTTCGGGCTTTGCCGC
>JAKJGA010000014.1 GCA_022704645.1 Spirochaetota bacterium | reverse complement strand
CGAAACGTGCACCGATTGCAATGAGAAGATCAGAATCATGAACAGCCTTATTCGCATAATAAGTACCATGCATGCCGAGCATCTGAAGTGAAAGAGCGTCTGTTTCAGGATATGCCCCCAGACCAAGAAGAGTTGTTGTAACAGGAATACCTGTTTTATCAATAAACTCCCTAAGTTCATCAGAGGCATTTGACAGAATAACTCCTCCTCCCGCATAGACGACAGGCTTCTTCGCATGTTCTATAAGCTGACAAGCTTTATCTATCTGAACAGGATGACCTTTATAATTCGGTTTATAACCCCTTATATCCACTGAATCCGGATATACGAAATCACCTTCGGCATTTGAAATATTTACAGGAATATCAATCAGCACGGGGCCGGGTCTTCCAGTAGTAGCGATATAGAAAGCTTCCTTAACTATACGCGGAAGATCCTTAATGTCCTGAACAAGATAATTATGCTTGGTAATAGGTCTTGTTATACCTGTAACATCGGCTTCCTGAAAGGCATCATTTCCTATCATTTCAGTCGAAACCTGTCCCGTTATAGCTACCATAGGAACAGAATCCATATATGCTGTAGCAAGACCTGTAATGATATTTGTAGCACCTGGACCGCTTGTAACAAGAAGAACTCCCGGTTTTCCTGTAGCTCTTGCATATCCGTCTGCCATGTGAGCCGCTCCCTGCTCATGTCTTGTTAGTACAAATTTTAACGGCGCGTTAAAAAGTTCATGAAAAATAGGAATAACAACTCCGCCTGGATATCCGAACATAACCTCAACGTTTTCCTTAACTAAACATTCAATGAGAATTTTCGCACCCTTCATTAAAGACACTCCAAGAATCAGTTTTAGACATAATTATTATAGCGACAATTGCAATTTTAGCAAATTTTAAAATGATTGAAGGAATCATTGTGTCAAGAAAAAATAATCCGTGACACAATTAAAAACCAATCAAGATATCCCTATATATTTTATTCTTTTAACCAATGGATTTCTCTCATATTTTAAACTATAGTTACAGATATCTGACAAGTAAGTGTTATTATAAGTGAAAGCTTTCTGATCATTATCTGATATTTTATTTAGTGAAACACGAGGCTACGGGAAAATGTTCTTGCGCTATAAATGTTTCTATTAAAAATATTACAATATATATAACAGCATTCAGTACACTGAACAAATATCACATTCGGTCAATGTATTAAGAAAGGAGGAAACCAGAATAATTATTTATCAGCATTCGCATTCTTTAAACTGCTCAAACCAGAGCACTTACTGCAAAAAATAATAAACCAATTCATCAAGGAGTTCTTATGGAAAAATACTTCAAAGTATTCAAGTTTATGTTTCAGGTAATAGGAATGATAAAAGACAACAAGGTTCTTCTCAAACCTCTTTTTTTGAATGTTGCTATAGGAATCTTTTTCAGCATTGCACTTACCATCGGCATGTATTTTGTTTCCAACAACACATTGCTTTATATTATACTTTTTGCCGGATTGGTAATTTTATATTTTAACGATTACTTTAATAACGGAATTACTGCCTGCCTAATTTACGATCTTGTAACTGAAGGTAAACCTGATTTTAAAAAAGCAGTTTCCAGGACATCAAAATCATTGTCAGGAATTCTGATCTTTGCTTCAATTTCAGCATTTATCGATCTTCTAGCTACATACGCAGAAGAACGCGATGATTTTGTAGGAAGAATAATTTTGAATATTGTTCACGCCATATGGACAACAGCAACATATTTTGTTATGCCGGCAATGGTGATAGAAGAGCTTGGATTTTTCAAAGCTTTCTCGACTTCTAAAAACTTCATGAAAAAAGATCCGACTCAGGTTGGAATCGGCGTTGTAGGTATGGGACTTGCAACATGGGTAATGAACATTATATTTACTGCTTTGGCTTTCGGTTCATTCTATTTTCTCTCAGGATTCAGCATTATTCTCGGAGGAATTTCTTTCTTCCTGATGTTAAATATATTCTGGGGTCTTTCCGGATATCTCAAAATCACCTATTTTACATGCTTTTATGTATGGGCGAAAAATTGCGCAAACGCGAATTCGTCTGAAGTTTCACTTGCTCCGAAACCTCTTTCTGCAGTCCTTGCAGATTAATATTGATTTATCAAGCAGAGAGCCTCTCAGCTCTCTGCGTTTCTACAAACTCAATCAACTTCAATATCATGCCTTTTCTTTTCATGTTTGACATTTTATCCTGCAATGAAAGAATTGAATAAAGGATCTGAACATGAAATTATTACCTATACTTTTTCTAGTTGTTTTTTCATCACTTTTTTCACAAAGCGAAAATATAACTGTATCGTTATTATATTTTTCAGATATGGAAAAAACTTCACAAAACTCTTCAGACAAGAATTACATAGGCAAGGCGCTAACGGAATTATCTTATACCGAACTTTTCCGCATAAAAGGAATATCTCTCATTGAAAGAAATTCCCTCGAGAAACTGCTGAATGAAACAGAACTTTCTATGACGGGAATTGTCGATGATACAACTGCACCTAAAATCGGAAAGATGCTGGGAGCAAAAACAATTATTGACGGCACTTATCTCGTATCAGGAAGCAAATGTATTGTAACTTATAAAATAATCGATACAGAAAAAGGCATAATTTTAAAAGCCGGTACTGTTTCGGGAACAACCGATAATATAGGAGATCTTGTTAAAAACTTTACTCTTTCTGCAGCTGCTTCCCTAAAAGAGATTTATCCTTCAATTGATATAACACAAATGAAATCATCAAGCACCGCTAAAATATCAATTAGTTCAGCAAAAATTTTCGGCAATGCACTTGATATGAAAGACCGCGGAAAACATTCTGAAGCTGCGGAGCTTTTCAAAAAACTTCTTGAAAGCAATCCCGATTATAAAGTCTTCAAAACAGCACTTATAGATCTGGAAAAACGCGTATCCGATTATGATAAAGCAAGAGAAGAAGCTATAAAAAAAGATGCAGAACAGCCGATGACCTGGAATAATTTCATGAAGCTGACAACGACTTATGTTTCTTCAATGAAATTCACAATGCTTTATGAAATTTCCATAAAATACAGAAACAATCCGCCGCAAATTCCTGAAGGCTATATAATGGAAAGTTCCGAGCTTATCAATTACTACATAATTGCAGCACTAAACGGACTCAATAAATATTCTGAAGTGATTCACGAGGGCGAGGCTTTTCTCCAAAATTATCCTTCTTCGGTATATTACACAGCAGTCAAAACATACGTCAGACTTTCATCTGAAAACTTAAAAGAACGCGAAAAAAATAAAACCACTATTTCCAATTCACTGAAAGCCATCGAAGGAAAATTTTCTTCTCAGGGGGAATCCGCTCAAAATTATTACAAAGGTATTGAGCTCTATTCAAAGAAATTTTACAAAGAAGCATACGAAACATTTAGAAAAGTTAATCTTAAGGAATCAGCTTCAATAGGTACGACAGGCGACAATATTCTATTTTATATTTTCCAATGTCACGCACTGATTCCTGATAAAAAAGGCGCTGAAAAAGCCCTGAAAACAATGGAAATACTTTACCCTGATTCTGAATATATCTCAGGAATGAAAACACAAATAGATTTTATAGGAGAATAAAACAATTATTACTTATAAAATACATTTCTAAACAAGTTTTATAAACTTCCCGGCAATTGTTTTCAGCATTTCAGCTTCAGGTTTAACACCGCCGAAGCGTACACTGTCGAGATATTCTTTTTCAGATTTTATATCTGCTCCCGAATTATTGAAATCACTGAGAAATTTATAAAGAATTTTCAATGCCTCCTGAGTGTCGGCTTTTCCGTTTGATACCTTTTTCAGATCGTCAACAAGCGTGAAACAATCACTCTTAACAGATGATATTTCCAATTCCTTGTCATTAATATTATTGACTAAATCAGATCTGACAATTTTTTTATTTCTTAAATATATCAGTCCGACTGAAACAATAATTAACAGTGCAATAAAGACAAATATAATTATTCTCGGATCAGATTTAACGGCTTCAACGGATTTCTCTTCGTCCGGTGACTCTGTTTTTGATTCGGCAATATCATAATCAGGAAGCGAATATTCCAGTTTAACATATCCTGACACTTTTGGATCATAAACAGACATGTGTATTTTCACATTATCAAGACGTCCTTTTTTTAATGGAATAATAGTTACATTATATTTTTTAATTCCAAAAAAAACTGAATCTTTCAAATCTATCTGAGGCTCATCACCTTTTATAACAATCTGATAATTGTCATTTTTTTCCGAAACCGGATCTTTTATAGTAAAAAAATTACCCGAACCCTTCAGCTGAAGAGTAAGGGGAATTTCAGAGTGAACTCTTGATTCAGTTTTCCCCACTTCTCCTGTAAGAGAAAAAGATCCGACAACAGCTGCAAAATCATCAGGTGCGTTTCCAGGCAAAGGCATTACTTTTATTTTTTTCATTGGAAACTTTAGTTCACGTTTTAGAAAAGACCTGAAGAGTCTTCCTGAATCAAAAGAAAAAATAACACTTCCGCCGCCGATATCATAATCTCCCGGTTTCAGCGGTACAAAAACAAAATTTACAGCTGTCCATGCCCGGTATTTTTTTCCGTTTACAACAACATCCTCCGATGCTTCCGGTAAAATGAACTCTTTTGAGTAAAAGCCTTCAGATTTAGGGGCTACATTTAAACCGTTTATTGATATATCTCCGTCACCGGACGAAAGGATAAGATATCGCAAACAAACTGCATCGCCGACATAGTATTTTTTTTCAGGGAATTCAATTCGAGGAATAATTTCAGTTTCAATAACAGAGTCATCTTCTTCATCAAAAATACTGCGGCGTGAAACGTGACTTTTTGCATTAAAACTGACTTCCTTTGTCCGGTAAGTTTCACCGTCAACGATTACATCAAATGGTTTGATAACTACCTTGCCGTCCTTGGCAGGAAAAATTCTAAATTGGAGTGACAGACTCGATGATCTTTTTCCGTTTATCCAGCTGAAATTTCTCGACACTCCGACAAACATAGCTTCAGCGCCAATGCACTCTGGCTGGCTTTTCGGCTCTATCTTATCTGAATTTTTTACACTTACAAAAAGATTATATCCGCCGAAAAAATCATTCTCAATTTTAACATCCAATTCCGCCGAGACAAGAAACTGCGGAAGCAGAAAAACAAAAAAAGCTAAATTACCAATTTTTTTCAGAACCGAAACTCTCAAGACCTTCACCCTTGCTTTTCCTCACTGGATTTTTCTTCATGCTTTCAAGAATTGAATCAAGAAGCTTTTTGTCTATTTGCGAAGAATTACCGCCATCTGGTTTTGATTGTTTATCTCCGCCATTTTTATCATTCTTTTCGCCGTTGTTATTATTTTGGTTTTTATTATTATCTTTATTTTCCCCGCTCTTTCCTTTGCTATTCTGATCGTTCTGATTATTCTGATCGTTCTGATCGTTCTGGTTATTCTGATTATTTTGATTATCATTCTGATTTTTCATAGATAGATATTCAAGATTCTTTCTTGCCTTGTCATATTCAGGATCAACTTTCAATGCGGCTATATAATTCTCTGCAGCCTCTTTTTTTCTTCCGCTTTTTGCATATATATTTCCCAGATTAAAAAAAGATTTCTTTTTAATTTCATCATCACCTGCGGAAGCGGCTTTCATATAGGAGTCTACAGCTTCACTTTCTTTCTTCATCGCAGCATATACTTTTGCCTTATTATATTCAAGCGCAGCCAGAGAATCATCAGGCGCTGAATACGAAGAAGCCTTTTCAAATAATTGAAGCGCCTTCTCATACTCTCCTCTACCGTACGCTTCAATTCCCTTATCGTTGTAGTCTTTAAACGGATCAAGAAACGCTAAAAATAAAACAGAGCATAATAGAATTTTTTTCATTTCTTAAATCTCCACATGATGCTCTCAGAAAATAATAAAATAAAAAAGCATAAAACAAAATACTGATACTTTTCTTTTTTCTTCTTAACAAGACGCGAAGACTTTTGCTTTCCGGAATCATTAATCTTTTCTGCAATCTCAAATGCAGCCGAATAAGAATTACTTATATCAAAATATTTACCGTCTGTAATATCAGCTATCTTCTTCAGTGTTTTAAAATCAGCCTTTGAAACAACTACTTCACCGTCATCACCGCGCAAAACCTGTTTGTCATCTTCGTTCAGATAAACGGCAGAACCGGAATCCTTACCTACAGAAGAAGTATAAACGGTAATACCTTCTGATTTAAGTTTTTCAGCAACATCAAATGCATTCCCACCATGATCTTCACCGTCAGAGATTAGGTATACAAACTTATCTGCAAGTTCCTTTTTGGCAATAAGCTGATAAGCTTTTTCCAGTGCCTTTCCTATATCAGTTCCCTGTATACCGATGGATTTTGTTGAAATAGAGTCGATAAAAGCTGAAAAAGCTTCCGCGTCATCCGTCAGAGGACAAAGCATAAAAGCTTCACCTGCAAAAATTATTATCGCATAACGTCCCTGAGCATTTTGTCTTAAAAGTTTAACAGCTTCCTTAGCCCGGTCAAGACGCGATGGCACAACATCATCCGCAAGCATACTCCTGCTCACATCGATAAGCATAACCACGTCTTTTCCTTTTACAGGACGCATTGTAAGTTCTTCACCGTACTGCGGCCGCAGAAGCGCCGCAGATGAAAGAATTACTGCCAATCCGAAAATAATCTCCGAAGCTAAAATACGTTTTCTTCCGCCTACACGGCGAAAATCTCCGAATAGTTTTTCAGTCATTTTACGCCTAAAGAACGCGTAATAAATTATGAAGCCGCATAATGCAGCAGAAAATATTATTATATGAATTAGGTAACTGTTGTTCGCAAATATCATGGTATTTTCCTGTAAACAACTGATCGAAGAATTATTTCAGCAAAAAAGAAAATAACCGACGCTGCCAGAAATGGAAAAAAATTGTCCTCGAAGTCATAGTATTTTTTGACTTTATACCGGCTCTTCTCAAGCATATTAATATCAGAAATACTTCTTTCAAAAGCATCCTTATCAGCTGCACGATAATATTTTCCGCCGGTTAACTCAGAAATATTTTTAAGAAGTTTTTCATCAAATTCATTTTGAACATAATGTTTTGAAAAAATTGCATTACCGGTAGGATATGCGACTTTTCCGTCTTTGCCTATTCCGACTGAATATATCTTTATCCCGAGTTCTTTTGCCGCAAGAGCAGCTGTATCCGGATCAACAACTCCTCTATTGTTTACACCGTCAGTCAAAAGTAAAATTACCCGGCTTTGAGCCTTGCTGTCTTTTAGTCTGGCGGCGCTCATGACAATCGCTTCACCGATTGCGGTTCCATCGGTCTCGACTGAATCGAAATCTGTCTCAGAAACTATTTCACGGATAATTTCTTTATCGGAAGTTAACGGAGCCTGTAAATATGCTTCTCCCGCAAAAATAACAAGTCCGACTCTGTCATTTTCACGATTTGCAATAAAACGTGACACTATTTCCTTTGCTGCTCCCAGCCGGTTAGGCGGCAAATCCATGCCCTGCATTGAAGGAGAAAGATCCAGTGCAATAACAATATCGACGCCATAATTTTCAATTTCAGTATAATTCACTCCCTTACCTGGACGGGCAAGAGCAATTACTGCAAAAAAAAGAGCAAGAAAACGCATAAGAGGGACAGTCAGAAAAGTTTTCCGGAAAAACGACTTCTTCTTTTTAATCATTTTTCCGGAAGGAAAAAGAACTGAACTCTCCGACATAATCTTAGAACGGAAATAAATATAATATGCCGCGACCGGCAGTAAAAGCAAAAGAAATATAGCGTTCTTAAATTCAGGCACTTTCTCTTTCCCTCGCAATCATTTCAGCAAAAGAACGGCACTTTTCAAAATTTTCAGAAAGCAGTTCTGAAGAAAATTCCGCTTCGGCAAATTTTATCATATCCCACATTCTCATAACTTTCATAAGTTCATCACGGTGCTTTTCATTCTTGAATATCTTTTCACGGTCTGTCAGCTCATCAATGATTTCAGTTGTTGTCATTTCAGTCGCATTAAACCCGATCTCACCTGTTACATACTCCCTGAACGCAAATGATAAAGTATCTGCAAAAATTTCCTGTGTGACGTTTTTGACATTAAGTTTTTTAATTCGTTTTTGAAAAACGACAAAAGGAATTTCCTTCTTGAGTTTGGATTCTTTTCTGCGCCGCAAAATATATCTAATGAGAAAAAACAAAATAATAAAAAGAATTATAGATGCAATTATTATAAGAACCAGCCGTACAGGATAACCTGATGCTTTTATAAAATCTTCATCCTCCTCAAATTTACCATCTTTGTTTACAGCGATAACTTCAATTTGAGGCGGCTTGTATCCAACTATATTTTTTTCGCTATCACGCAACTCAACAAGAAATAAGTCATAAACTCCCGTTTTATAAAAACATAGTTCAATAGTTAGAATCTTTTTTGAGTCATCATTATAAGAAGAAATTATTTCGTAAAACGGTATATCTTTATCATCTTCATCAGCAAAATAATATTTTGAGTCCGGAAGCGTAACTGACAGATCCGAAAGCGCTGAATAATCTACTGTATAGATTATTTTGTCGGCAACCCGCACAGAAGTTTTATCTGCACTGGAAATTATCTCTGCAGATAAAGCAGAGCAAAATATAAAAAAAAAGGTCAAAAAGAAAACTATTCTCACCATCGTGAAACCTTTCCCTTATTTTTCTTTTCAAAATATTTTACTGCAGAAGAAAGCGGATCTTCATCCGTTGATAGATCAAGAACACTGAAATACTTCAATTCATCAGAATCAAAAGGAATAATCCCGTCACTTATTGACTGCTCGCCTGATTCACTGTCCCTGAACTCGATTATTCCGCCGAATGGAATTATTTTTTCAGAAACATCGCTGACCTTAACAGGAATAAGCTGATGGCGCCTTGCCAGAATTTTCAAATTTCTATCAAACGAATCATCAAGAAAATCCGATATGATAAAAACAATACTGCGTTTCTTTAATGTATTATTGAGAAATCTGCAAAGCTCATTAACATCGGTATGACGGCTTTTAGGCGAGAAATTCATCATTTTATCAAGTATACGCTGGGCAAACCGTGAACCTTTTTTAGGTTTAAAAAAATATTCTACGGAATCAGAAAATAGTGCCGCACTGACTGAATCATTATTATACTCTGCAAGCTTCAATATCACGGCTGCAAATTCAAGAGCAGCTTCGGCTTTTTGGACAGAAGAACCGAAATTCATTGAAGCAGATACATCACAGGCAATTACAAAATTAAGTTCACGTTCTTCGGTATATTCTCTTACATGAAGCTTTCCTGATCTTGCCGAAACATTCCAATCGATTGACTTTATCTCATCTCCGAAATTATATTCACGCAGGGATTCAAACAGAATACCGTTTCCTTTAAAAGCAGAACGGTATTTCCCGGAATATACGGTATTAAGCTTACGCTTAACTTTAATATTTATTTTCTTGAGAAGTCCGCCGGCAGAGGAACTCATGGAACTTCCACCTGATCAAGTATAAGTTTGATAACGGTGTCTGTTTTAATTTCTTCAGCTTCAGCGTCATAAGAAAGTATTATTCTGTGACGTAAAACATCATATGCTATTTCTTTGACATCATCAGGAGTTACAAATCCCCTGCCTGCAAAAAAAGCTGCACACTTTGAAAGTTTCATCAAAGCAATACTCGCACGAGGGCTTGCACCGAATTCAATATACTTTTTCATTTTATCATTCGGTCTTCTTGTAAAATCAATTAATGATACGATATAGGATAGAATCTTATCATCAACATAAATAGATTCTATTATCTTTCTTATTTCAAAGAACTTCTCAGCTGTCATAACCGGATTAATCTTTTTAGGATCTATATCATATATCTTTTTCAGTATTTCAGCTTCTTCATCCTTTGAAGGATATTCTACAAGAACTTTCATCATAAAACGGTCAAGCTGAGCTTCAGGCAAAGGATATGTTCCTTCCTGTTCAATAGGGTTCTCCGTCGCTAAAACCATAAACGGATCATCAAGTTTATATGTCGTTTCCCCGATTGTAATCATACGCTCTTCCATAGCCTGAAGAAGTGCAGACTGAACTTTTGCAGGGGCACGGTTAATCTCATCTGCCAACAATATGTTGGTAAAAAGAGGTCCCTTTCGGGTGAAGAACTCCATGTTTTTAGGATTAAAAATCTGAGTCCCTGTTAAATCCGCCGGTAGAAGATCCGGAGTGAACTGAATACGGGAAAAGGATGATGAAATTGATGCAGCAAAGGATCTTACTGCAAGTGTTTTTGCAAGACCAGGCAGACCCTCAACCAGCACATGCCCCCCGCAAAAAAGTGCACTCATCATTCTTTCAATCAGTTTTTTCTGACCTATGACATTTTTGGAAATTTCCGAAAAAACAGCATCAACAAACGCACGTTCCGCTTTTACCTGTACGGAAATTTTTTCAATCTCGATGTAATCCATAACAGCTCCGGAAAAATAATATTTGTGATTAGAAATCCGGCTCAAAAAACTGCCGGCAATAAAGAAACTTAATCCTCTCTATAAAATAAAACAAACAGGTTACACTTCGGCAAGAAAAAATTTAAAAAAAAAGCCGGCATAAGCCGGCTTTTGATTATTTACTCTCTTTTGGAATCTTCAATTTCCAACCTGGAAAAATATAATCAGGATTCTTTATAATATCTTTGTTCGCATTGAAAATCTTTTTCCATTTGCGTCCATTATTATAAAACTTCTTGGAAATTATCCACAAACAGTCCTTAGGCGGAGTTTTATTATATTTTACCTTATAAATATCATAATCTCCTGAACCTTCAGAATCCGAAGAAACATCATTATCCGAAACAGAATCTTTTGTTGAAGAATTATTAGAATACTTATCAGAACTGCTTCCAGCCTGGGCAACAAGACCTGAAAGTCTTAGTGACTCGTTTGCAGAATCAATTGAATCAAGATAATTACCTTCATTATACTGCATTTCGGCAGTTTCCGAAAGCTCCTTTGACGCCTGAAGATCGGCAGAAGCTTCTTTGGCTCCGCGTGATGATTCGGCATCAGCAATAGACTGCTTTGACTGTTCAATTTTATCAAGAGCTGTTTCTTTTAAAGCAATCTGGTAAGCTTCATCCGCCGAAGCTTTAGCTTCATCAAGATAAGCAAACGCTTCTTTCAAAGCAAGACCGTCATATGATTTCTGTGCATTAGAAAGACTTTCTACTGCTGCATTGTATTTTTCCGGAGCTAATTTCTCAGCGTTATATTTCTTTGCCTCTGCCAAAGTAGCTTTGACTTCATTTATAGAATCCTCAATCATGCCCTTGCCGGATATGGCTGTATTTCTGGAATTTTTAGCAAGACCGTCAGCCTCAACTGCATTCTTATATGCACTTTCATACTGCTTAGACTCAAAATCAGCCTGAGCCTGCTTCTGCTTATTAACCGCAGATTCATACTCATCTTTAGCAAGTTCTGAGGCGAAAACTTCATCGGCACTTTTTATACTCTGTTCTGCAACATCAATTGAATCCTTTGCCATCAACGGAGCAGCCTTGTCATATGCAGCCTGAGCCTTTTCTTTGGAAACTAGGGCTTTCTTTGCCGCATCATCATATTTCTCGTCTTTAACAAGACTATGCGATTCCAAAAGAAGAGCAGAAGCTTCATTATACTCATCAGGTGCATACTTTTCAGCTCTTGCAGTCTGAGCTTTGGAAATCATCATTTTTGCTGAAGCCATTTCTCCTAAAGGAACAGGATCTCCGCAAGCCGCAAAAAACAAAACAGACAAAACAATACTTAAACCAAAAATATTTCTCATATTCACCCCTCGGAAAAATTACCGTACTCGGTAATTAATGTAATTCTATTTATTAAAAGACGAAACAGCATCCGATTCAGAATCAAATATTTCAAAAAAAGATGTAAGCTTTGTAAGCTCAAAAACTTTTCTCACAGAAGCATAAACGTTTATTATTTTCAGACCGCCCTGATACTTTTTCAGAGATGAAAGACTTGAAATCAGGGCGCCGATCCCCGATGAATCAATATATGATACCTTTTCAAGGTTTATTATTACGTTATATTTCTGATCTTCAATCAGCTGATTGATTGTATCTTTTATTTCTGGGGCATTATAAAGGTCAATTTCGCCGGAAATATCCAACACTACTATATCAGCGCTCTCTCTTCTGTTTATCTCCATCACTCACCTCTAAATTTCACTCAAAAAAGCAGTCCCTGCTACTCTAAGTCCGGCGAAACCGTATGTCAAGATATTATTTTGTCTCCTCAGGCTTTTTCCGGAGTAAAATTACCATAAAATGCAGTCTTTCTTACCAATTCAGTTGTCCAAAACCCAAAAGACAATCTCTTCAAATAAATCATACCGAAAAATATATCGCATGCGTCACAGCTCTCTCAAGGCGGTTAATTTCATCCCGGCACGATTCAAGATTTGAATCTCTGCCTAATTTATCGCTGTCCTTAACCTTAGAAATCATTTCGCGGATAAAAAGAAGATCTTTCTTCTTCACAATCTGCTTATCTTCAATAATTTTTCTGACATAAGAGAATTTATATTTTCTAAACTGAACTTTTACAAAAAAGTCAATACCGTAAATATTCAATATCCTTTGAAGAGGATATTGTGATTCCTTATCAGCAAACTCCTTATACTGAGGTGCATCAACAGCACGCTCGGTTTTTACATTGGTTTTAGCCTGAGTCCGGGTATTGGAAACGGGCTCTTCGGAATTTATTGCTGCAGAGGCATCAAGAACCTGCTGAGGAATATTAACCGGAACTGACGGCTTATAATGAAACCCGTATTTCAAGGAGAGTTCAGCTAACCTCTGCTCCTGCCATTCCGGAGCATATGCCCTCCACTCTTTTTCGAGCAAACGTTCATATTCATGAAGCATAATGGTCTTGTTTAAAACCTGACCGAGTTCTGTATTGTTCAGGGATTTTATCATAGGAAAAAGTTCACGAACAATCTGCGCAGAACCGGCGCGCTTATGAAACTGAAACTCATATGCTTTGACAAGATGATCTTTAAAAAATGAATTAAGATTTCTTACTACGGAAAGATCAGCGGCAACATAACCGTCAACCTGTTCAATACGTCTTTTCTCATCAGACGTAACAATTTCAATTGAAAGAACCTTGTGCGACTCTACAAGGATTGCAATAGCCGTTTTTACGGACTCCTTGGGAAGACCGGTGGATGATGCCATGTATTTTATAAAGGAATCTGAATGAACAACCGAGCCTGGCGCAAGTTCTTTATTTCTTGCGGAAATTTCGGTATATATCTCATCAAGAATTTTCTGGGTTATTTCCATACAGCCTCTGAATACTCAAAAAATAACGATAAAACACCTGCATCAATGTTTAGAAAACTTCGCACCAAAAGCTGTATACCCTTGAAACTGAGCCTTTAAAATTTTCAAAACACGCCATCATAACATTCGCCATTTCTTTAAGGAGCGTTAATTCTGAGATATTTTTGGAATCTTAATATAAATGCAAGTAAAATTAATTGTTGCACTCACAAGGGTATTTTAAAAACATAATTACAGTTTATAAAACTATGAGGTAAAAATGAATCTCTCCGTAAAAATAGGATCTCTTACACTGAAAAATCCTGTTACAGTTGCATCAGGTACTGCAGGCTACGGAGAAGAACTTTCGGCATTTTATGATCTTTCCGAAATCGGGGCGGTAATAACAAAAGGACTCTCGCTGAAACCGCGACCGGGCAACAGCGGAAACCGCATTATAGAAACACCATCCGGAATACTAAATTCGATTGGTCTGGAAAACGTCGGAATTGAAAATTTTCTTTCTCATAAACTTCCTTTCCTGGAAAAGCAAAACGCAACCGTAATAGCAAATGCCGCCGGACATTCAATAGAAGAAAATGTCGAACTTTGCAGAATTCTTTCCGCAGAAAAAAAAATCCATGCGATAGAATTAAACGTTTCATGCCCCAATGTCAAGGAAGGCGGTATTGCTTTCGGTTCGGACATTAAATTGATGCGCAAACTCCTGACGGAAGTACGTGAAGTATGCACTCTTCCGCTTATCGTAAAACTTTCTCCGAATGTTTCCGATATAACAGAGTTTGCTCTTTGCGCCGAAGAATGCGGTGCTGACGCCGTAAGTGCGATCAATACACTCGTAGGAATGAAAATTGATATTAAACGTAAAACTCCGCATTTCAACAATAAGGTAGCCGGATTAAGCGGACCTGCCGTAAGACCGGTTGCTGTCAGAATGGTTTACCAGATTTTTGAAAAAGTTTCAATTCCCATACTCGGTCTCGGCGGAATATCCAATGTTGAAGATGCCCTTGAGTTTATTCTTGCCGGAGCGCGGGCAATATCAATCGGAACAATGAATTTGGTGTATCCGGCCCGTGCAGCTGAAATAGCTGAAGGTCTATCTGATTATATGACCGAAAATGGAATTGATGATATAAATGATCTTGTCGGCTATGCGCACTCTTGCGGCATCAGTCCGCAATAATTTGCATCATGCAGGACATAACAAATGAATTACGATAAAACAGCTGCAGCTCTTGAAGAAGAAATATCTGCGCTGAGAACAGAACTGATAAAAAAAGAAACAGCCCTGCTAAATCTGAAAAATAAATCAGATATTTTTTCTTCTGATAAAACATCAGTCTCCAATGATGAAATTTCCAAATACCGCTTCATTCTTGAAAATACATCCGAAGAATTTTTTCTTCTTTCATCCAACGGCAGAATACTATTGGTAAACAATTCTGCATCCGAATCAATCGGATATTCTCAGATAGAAATTCAGGGAGAGCATATTTCAGTTCTTAATCCGGATATGAATTCCGATAATTTCTGCAAACTATTCACAGAATTAAAAGACAAAAAAACAATCTCACGTGAAATCATTCACATTGCAAAAAACGGATCAAAACATATCAAAGAAATGCGCTACGTTTATATGAATATTTCCGGAAGCGATTTTGTCTGTGCATTTTCGCATGATATCACAAATAAAATAAAAACACTGAACTCACTGAAGGAAAGTGAAGAAAGATACCGCGCACTAATGGCGAATCTCCCGGAAATAGTCATTATTCATCATAATGATATGATTATATACGCAAATGACACACTTGAAAAAATAACAGGTTATTCCGCACAGGAGGTTTACGGAAAATCTCTTTTCAACATCATAGACACAGCCAGCTGTGACGAATTCAACATTCTTCTTCATGACTCCCTGGAAGATAAGGCAAGTACTGATTTATATAATATTGTATTTATTCCAAAGACCGGAAATCACATTAAAACTGAAAGCCGCAGTATAAAAATTCATCTGCATAATCAGACCTTGAATTTAACGGTTTTTGCTGATGTCACCAAACGAAAGGCAATGGAAGAACTTCTTTCCAAAGAGCACGGCATTCTGAACCGAGTAATAATGAAGAATCCGGTTGCAATGGCGATTTTTGAAAAAGACGGACGACACATAAAATCAAATACAGCCTTTACGAAGATATTCGGATCCGATTTTGATAAAAATTATACTCTGTTTTCCGACCCTATTTTTTCTGAATACACATGTGAACTTGAAAAACTCAAACGCGGAGAAACTTTTGAAATCAATAATTTCCGCTATAGAAATATCAATTCTGAATGTTTTTTACACATAACAGTTTTCTCAATTAAAAATGCCGATAACGTAATAGACTGCATCGTCGCTATAATAGAAGACATCACTGCTGAAAAAGCTGATAATGACATGAGGAAAAAACTCGAAGAGCACCTTCGTAATTATTTTGATTTCCCGCTTATCGGTCTTGGGATTATATCAGAAAATTACCTGATTACAGATGCGAATCAGAAATTCTCCGAATATCTGAAAACAGATAGGAGTAAACTTATAGGTAAAAAATATTCCGATATTTTTCCGGATAAAACAAAAAATGAAATGCAGAAACTTCTTTCTGATCTTTTTTCTGAAAAAACTCCTTTTATATTAACTGAAACAAAAGCTGTGCGCGGCGACGGCGAAGAAATCGACATTAATATTTCAGCACGTATTGTAAAAAACGGAAAAGGTTACCTGCCGTATGCAATTGTTGTTCTTCAGGATATAACAGAAATAAAACAAACTAATGAAAAAATCGCGGATGAAAGAGAAAAACTTTTTGTCACACTGAAGTCCATCACTGAAGCAATAATAACCATAGACAGCGGTTTTAAAATCATTCTCATGAATCAAAACGCTGAAAATCTGACAAAAGTTCCTCATGAAACAGCTTTAGGCAAAGAAGTTGAAAATGTTTTAACATTGATCGATGAGGACGGTAAAAATATTACACACGAAATCGTCCGGAATCTTCCGGACGGAACAACTAATCGCTACCTTGCCTCAACAAAAGACGGAACAAGCATTCCTGCTGAAATTTCCATATCATCCGTTTTTGATAAATCAGGAAAACTATCAGCAAAAGTTTTAACAATAAAAGATATCTCCGAAAAAAAACAGCATGAAGAAAACATGCTTAAATCCCTCAAGCTTGAATCCCTTGGAATACTTGCAGGAGGAATAGCTCATGACTTCAACAACATTCTCACAACAATACTAGGCAACATTTCTCTTGCGAAAATATGGATCGGCGATTCAGAAACACGCATTTTAAAAGCAGTTCTTGATGCTGAAAAAGCTTCAATAAAAGCAAAGGATCTTACCCATCAGCTCCTGACCCTTTCGAAGGGAGGACTTCCCGTTAAAACAACCGCGTCGGCTTACGAGCTTATAATTGACAGCGTTGATCTTGCCTTTCACAGTTCAGCAATAATTTGTGAATTCGATATACAGGATGATCTTTGGAATATTGAAATTGATGAAAGTCAAATTTCACAGGTTCTGCATAATCTTCTTCTTAACGCACGCCAGGCTATGGAAGATACCGGCAAAGTTATTATTAAATGTTCTAATTACAGCAATGATGATTCATCAAATCCTTGTCTTGAAAAAGGTAATTATGTACGCTTTATCATTCAGGACAGCGGTTCCGGAATACCAAAAGATATTCTGCCTAATATCTTTGACCCTTATTTCACAACAAAGCCGACAGGACATGGTCTTGGTCTTGCGATTTCATACTCGATTGTAAAAAACCATTGCGGACATATTGATGTTGAATCTGAAATCGGTTCCGGAACCGTTTTTACACTATATCTTCCTGCAATAGACAAAGAAATCAAAGAAAAATCTTCTAATGAACCTGTCATAAATAATCAAAGATTACACATTCTGGTTCTTGAAGATGAAGAAAATATTCTGACACTCCTTGCCAGGATTTTCGAGCATTACGGATACGAATATGTTTTTACATCTGATGGAAAAAACACAATAAAGGAATATGAAAAATCAATTTGTGAAGGAAAACCTTTTGACGTGGTACTTCTTGATCTGACGATTCCGGGCGGAATGGGCGGCAAAGAAACATTTTTAAATCTAAAAAAAATAAATCCTTTGGTAAAAGGAGTTGTTTCAAGCGGTTATTCAAACGATGACGCAATGAGCAATTTTTTAGAATACGGTTTTTCAGCCCGCATCATTAAGCCCTATAATATCGAGGATTTAATTAGAACAATTACGGAAGTAGTTTCATGCGAAAAGCAGCAGATATAATCTGCTGCTTTTATTTATAACCTCAAAATCCTTTGAAAGCCTTTTCGACTATTTCTTTCCTCGGAGGCTTTGTAAATATACTAACAACCGGCACAACAGCAAAAGGAACAATCATAGCAATAGAAGACGCAAGCGGAGAATAATCCTGACCCATCTTATAAAAAAGAACGATGGCCAGAGTAAATCCGGTTATCATTCCGGCAAGAACACCTGCTTTTGTCGCACCTTTCCAGTATAATCCATAAAGATAAGGAGCAAGAAAACTTCCAGCAACTACTCCCCATGACAAACTCATCAAGGTAACAATAAAGGCAAACTCATATCGGGCTATGAAGAAGGCAAATGCCATAAATACAAGACAAAGAAAACGCATCATTGCAAGAGATTTTCTTTTTGATATATTCGGATTAACATGCCCCTTATACATATCAATTGCAACGGCTGAAGATGAAACCAGAATAAGTGATGACAAAGTCGACATTGAAGCAGATAAAACCAAAAGAAGAATCAGAGCCATAAGAGTTTGCGGCAGATGAGCATTCAGCATATCCGGAACTATCCTGTCAAAAGCAGGTTTTGTTCCATTCATCGGAAGAGTGTCAAAAAAGATATGAGACATTGATCCGACAAAATATGCAGTAAGTGATATAATCAGCGCAAAAACAGTTGTAGCAATCGCGGCTTTCATTATGACTTTTTCATTTTTAATGGCATAGAATTTCTGAACCATCTGAGGAAGTCCCCAAGTTCCGAAACTTGTCATAAATATTAATGAACCCAGTATCAGCATCGAAGGCTTTTTAGCTTCAGGAATATGCTCAGCATACTTTGTTGAAATCATTGAAATCACATTTGATATTCCGCCTGCATCCGAAGTCAAAACTGCAACCATTGCAGCACATCCGAATATCATAACAATTCCCTGAATAAAATCAGTTACGGTAATAGCAAAATAGCCGCCGAGAATCAGATAAATTGCTGTTATTATAATCATTATTAAAAGAGCGGTATCATATGAAATGGAAAAGGTTGATTCAAAAAGATGACCAAGCCCCTTAAAAATTGACGCACAGTAAGGAAGCAGAAAAATAAATATTATTGCCGCACTTATAAGCTTAAACCAATTCGCACCATAACGCTCCTGAAGAAATTCCGGCATTGTAATAACATCCAGATTTTGAGTCATTACCCTTGTGCGTTTACCGAGAATAAGCCATGCCGCGAATGATCCCAAAAAGGCATTACCTAAAGCAATAAGAATTGAACTGAGACCAAAGCCCCAACCCAGTTTTCCGGCAAAGCCTATGAAAAGTACCGCCGAAAAATAAGTAGTACCATATGCAACTGCAGAAACCCATGGACCTATCGAACGTCCGCCCAGAAAAAAATCATTGAGCGATGAAGTTTTTCTCATGCCCCACAGACCGATGCCAATCATCAGTAACATAAACACACAAACAAATATTATTGCAGTCATTCAATTCCTCCATAATTACTCCGTCTGGATGGTTTAATTATTCGAAAAACTGCGGTCAATTGCAAAATATGAATAAACCCGATTCGAAAGAAAAAAGAAAACATATTTCAACATGATTTAAAGCGTTTAATCAGAATTGAAATCTTGCACCTATAGTAAGTGTAACATCTTCCTTGTTTTTAAGATTAACCATTGTCTCAGCGGTAAGCTTGAACATAAATAAATTAAGCTCTAAGCCGAAAAGATAAGTAGGTATGACTGGATAAGGATAATATTTTGATGATGACTCCATTAAAGCTGTGCCAAGCTGACCTGTTGGATTGACAACGGGAATAGGATCAGTACTAACGGCAACATTTGAATCAGCGGAAAGTGTAAAATAACCAAATCCGAAAGCACACCCGAAACCTGAATATACATTAAATATCTTCGCTATATTGAAATACGCATTTACATTAAAAGCAGCATCAATTTGAAACCATTTCAAATTTCCGTCAAGTTCACCATCATAAGTAACTGGATAGTTCCCTTGAGGTGCAGGTCCGGCTCCGTCTGGATCAAGATCAAATGAACCAAGTTCACCGTCAATCTCTCTCTTCATTTCAATTATTCCTCTAAGCATATCTGCACCCGCCGATATATTTATACCCTCGAGTTTAAGCAAAAAAGGAACAACAACCGCCTCATCAAAAATCTTATAACGTATTTTTCCGCCGATACCGACAATTTTCAATTTCTTTATCTTCACATATTCAGATACTTTATTGATTGAGTCAGGGTTATAATAAAAAATATCAAAATAGCTGAATTTGCCGATAAGATCAATTTTATCCGAAATACCCGTTCCGAAAAAAACAACGGGAGCAAATCCGACTGCAGGAAAAGAACCATCAACAGATTTATCATCAAAATACTTTAAATTAGAAAAACCAAGTGCAACACCTGCTCCGGCAGTGAAATGAGGGAAAACACCGATTAAAACAGAACCCACCGGATAACCTGATAAATTACAAAGCATATTAGCTTCTGCGATAAAATCACCGTTTGCGTCAATTTTGTCCTGAAATGAATCTGCAATACCGGTCTGTGAGTCAAGACTCGGGAAATATGCAGGCAAATCAAAAGTAACAGTAGTTTTTGCAGCAATGCATACAGGCATTAAAATAAACAAAGTCAAAAATATTTTTTTCATATAACACCGTCTGCAAAATAAATATAAAGCCTATAATCGAAATACAGACTTCATCATAAATACTAACGGAAATATTTGCAATTTTAATTAGCTATAACACAAAAAAAATAATTAGACAAGATCAAGAAGTATTTTCTGAATTACTCTTTTATTAGAAAAATCAATTTCAACACAATAACAGGGATTATTTCACCAGATGAGCAAGAAAAGAATAACAGTACCATTTTTCGTTCCACATAAAGGCTGCCCGAATTTATGTATATTCTGTGATCAGAAAATCCAGGCAGGCCGAGAACCCCTGCCAGAGGAAATAATTCCTGTAATTAAACAATATCGCAAATCAGCCCCCAAATCAGTGACTAAATTCGAACTGGCTTTTTTCGGCGGAAGCTTTACCGGTATAGATGTAAATTACCAGATACAACTTCTTACAGAAGCTAAATCCGCTCTTGAAAGCGGTTTGATCGATGGGATTCGAGTTTCCACGAGACCGGATTTAATAAATAACGAAACATTATCATTGCTGAACAGATATTCTGTTAAAACAATAGAAATCGGAGCGCAGTCATTTTCGGATGACGTACTAAAAGCATCCGGCAGAGGTCACACTGCTGAACAAACGATTGATGCCGCAGAATTAATTAAAAAAAACGGGTTTGACCTTGTTATCCAGCTTTTACCGGGCTTGCCGCTTGATAGTATTGATAAATCCATAAGATCTGCTGAAATTGCTGCAGAGTTAAATCCTTCAGCAGCCAGGATTTACCCTACAGTTGTATTTGACGGAACAAGCCTTGGTGAAATGTTTAAAACCGGTATATACTTACCTCTGTCCATCGATGAAGCCATGGAATGGACATATGAGATGATGAAAATTTTTCGGAAAAATAATATAAGCGTCATCAGAATAGGGATAAATCCAGTCGAAAACGGGAATCTCTCAAAAATTATTGGCGGCGCATATCATCCTTCATTCGGTCAGATCGTCAAATCAAGATTAAAACGCGATGATATGGAAAAACTTTTTCTTTTCCAGGATATAGAACCGAAAAGCACGATATTAATTCCAAGTGACTATAAGGAAGAATACATAGGACAAAAAAGAGCAAATATTAAATACCTTGAGGATAAATACAAAACCAGAATTTTCTATAAATTCCACAACGGAGAACTTATAAAGATTTAATAAGAGGCAGATTTTTGAACCTGCCTCTTATTAAATTACTTTGAACCTTTCTTTACTGCTTTTTTTACAGCTTTCTTAACTACTTTCTTTGCAGCTTTTTTTACCACTTTTTTAACAGCTTTTTTTACCACTTTTTTACCAGCGGCTTTTTTAACTGTTTTCTTTGCTACAGGTTTAGCAGAAGAAGATGCGGCAGGTTTTGCTGCAGGAGCCGGTTTAGCTGCAGCCTTAGGCTGAGCAGATCCTGATACCTTGTCCTGAACCCATTTTTTAACATCGTTTAACACTTTCATTCTTTCTCTCTCCAATTCATTCATTATTTCATGATAAAGACCGTCATATTTCTCAAACCGCTTGTCCGAAGATCCTAAAGCGG
>JAKJGA010000013.1 GCA_022704645.1 Spirochaetota bacterium | reverse complement strand
CACAGGGAGCTTTCTATTCTTTCGTTAAACTTGACACAGAAAAATTCAATCTGACGGACGACAGACGCTTTGTTTATGATCTGCTGGTAGCAACAAAAATACTCGTAGTTCAGGGAACCGGATTCAATTGGCCGAAACCGGATCACTTCCGACTGGTATTTCTTCCGAATCTTTCTGATCTGGAAACTGCATTTGAAAAAATGGAAGACTTTCTCAAACATTACAGGCAGGATTGATGAATTCAAAAATTATTGCGGGCATATGGTATTCTCTCTTATCAAGTTTTTTTTTCGCGGTATGTGCCGTCTTCGTAAAACTTGCGGGAGAATACTGTAACGCATATTTCGTATCTGCATTACGTTTTGTCATAGGGATTATTCTGACCGTTATAACCGTTAAAATAATTCATGCATCATTCGCAATTACCGATAAATTTTCATGGATCATGCGCGGCATTACCGGTAGCGCCTCAATGATAACTTATTATATAGCAATACAATATTCCGGAAGCGGAAAAGCAACGCTTCTTTCGAATATATATCCGGCTTTCACTGCTCTTTTCGGTCCAATATTTTTTCGCGAAAAAAACAGCATAACCGATTGGCTCGCAATGCCTTTCTGTATAGCCGGTGCTTTCGTGGTTTTCGGAGGAAAAGGAGAAGAAAGTTTTATCGGAGATGCTCTTGCAATAGTAAGTTCAATTTTCGCAGGTTTTTCTGTACACTTTATAAGACGTTCAGCTCAAAAAGAGAATCCAGTAGTCATTTATCTTTCTGCATGCGTTTTCGGACTAATTGCCGCGCCGCTTGCATTCGGCGGAAAAACAATAATCAACATACAGTCAATTATATTCATTGTAATTGTAGGAATAACGGCATTTGCCGGACAGATTTTTCTCAACTACTGCTATAAAAACATTTCAGCGGTCAAGGGCTCTCTGCTTTCATTTATCAAAATCCCCATGACACTTGCTCTAAGCTGGTTTATCGGCGAAAAATTCGGAATGAAATTTATGGCAGGAACTCTTTTGATTTTTGCAGGAATTTTCATAGCCGGAATACCTAAAATCAGACAAATGAAAGAGGATAAAATCGGTTAAACAATTCCGTACTGCTTCAATTTGCGGTAAATACTGGCACGGCTGATACCTAGCATAACAGCAGTCTTATCCGGATTTTTATCCAGTTTATTATATGCATTTATGATAGCTCTTTTTTCCAATTCAGCCAATGGAATAATGTCAGCTTCAACATGCTTCTGCTCTATCTTTTTAACATTACTTCCAAGAGTGAAACTTTCAATCTGTGAATCTGCAGCCTGAACCGCTTCCCTCCGTATGACGTTTTTAAGTTCTCTTATATTCCCCGGCCAGTCATATTCAACAAGCTGATTCATCGCAGAATCAGCAATATAAATATAATCAAGCTCATAAAACCTGCAGAACTCTTTTACGAAATGATTCGCAAGTAAAGGAATATCATCTTTTCTTTCACGCAAAGCCGGAAGCTCAATCGGATACTCTTCTAGGCGGTAAAGAAGATCGTTTCGAAATCTTCTTTCAGCGATTTCGGCTCTTAAATTTTTATTTGTCGCAGAAATAACTCTGACATCAATAGTCTTTTCATCCTTATCTCCGACTGAGCGTATTTTCCCGGTTTCAAGTGCACGGAGAAGATAGACCTGAACATCAAGGCGCATGTCGCCGATCTCATCAAGAAAAAGAATCCCCTGGTTCGCCTGTTCGAAATAACCCTGATGATCGGAAATTGCACCGGTAAAAGATCCTTTTTTATGACCGAACAAAAGAGATTCCGCAAGTTCAGAAGTTATTCCGCCTGTATTGACCGTAACAAATTTGTGATTTTTCCTTCGGCTATTCTCATAAATTGCCCTAGCTATAAGCTCTTTTCCTGTTCCGCTTTCTCCGTAAATAATTACATTCACATCTCGCTCAGCAACCTTATCAATTCTATCAAGAAGAACACGTATCGATTCACTTTCGCCGACGATATCCGGATATAATTTTTCACGCTTAATTTTTTTCTTCATATCTCCGAGATGCGAAGATAAATCCTGAAGATATAAAAGATTAGAAACAATCTTGCCGACTGAAGCATCGTTTACAGGGCGAACCAAATAATCGAAAGCTCCTTTTCTCAAAGCGTCGATACCGAGTTTTTCATTTTCGCGGTCTATAACCGGAATAATTTTGGAATGAGAAGCTTTTGAAGAATAGATAAATATTTCTTCAATAAGATTATCAGAATTCAGTAGAAAAATCGAATCAATGTTTCCTGAAGAAATCTCGATCAATGCTTCTTCGAGGGTTTGGGACTTTACAAAAGGTATGGAAGCTTTCGCAAGCTTCTCTGAAAGAATTAACTCCGTCTGGGGATCATTCCCGACAAACAATGCTTTTTGGTTTTCTGAATTATCAGAAGAATTCATACAAACCCGCTATTATATTTCTTCTTCTTCTTTTTTTGTTACAAGGAGATCATCAGGAACCTCGTCAATTGGGTCTCCTATTTGCACAGCAACACGATTTCCAACAAGACCCGGACGGCATTTAAATTTCTTTCGTCCTTCAACTTTAAGAGTCATGTCGGAATCAACTTTTGTATTTGAAAGATTTATTACATCTCCAACCTGAAGATGAAGAACATCATCAAGAAGCACCTGAGTTTCACCAATTTCGGCGACGACATTAAGAGTAACACCTTCCAGTCGATTCTGAATGATTGCCATATTTTCATCAGTAGCGCCTTTTCTAATGCTCGAAAACCAATATTGGGCTGAAAGCTTCGAAATAACCGGCTCAATTGTTATATATGGAAGACAAAGATTTGTCATTCCTTCGACATCACCGACTTTTGTTTCAAGTGTAATCAAAACGACCATTTCATTTGGCGGAACAATCTGTGCAAACTGCGGATTAGTTTCAATATTGCTGAGGCGAGGTCTGAGATCTATTACATTCGCCCATGACTCACGCAGATTTCCCAAAATACGGACAACGATACCCTCCATTACACTCATCTCAATATCTGTAAGTTCGCGGCTGATTTTTGAAGGCTCACCCGCTCCACCGAAAAGTTTATCAATTATTGTAAAAGTGATACCTGGATCAATTTCAAGAACGGCAGAACCTTTAAGCGGATCCATATTAATAACGGCAAGAGTAGTCGGATTAGGAATTGAACGGACAAACTCTTCATATGTGAGCTGGTCAACCGATGCAACGTGAACACTTACAAGCGCACGAAGCTGAGCAGAAAGAGCCGTTGTAGTCAGACGGGCAAATGTTTCGTGCATCATCTGAAGAGTTCGGATCTGGTCTTTGGAAAATTTATCCGGACGGCGGAAATCGTATATTTTTACCTTTCGCTGTTCTTTCTGTGCGGAATATTCCTGAGGCTCGACCTCTCCGGTTGATATCGCATTAAGCAGAGCATCTATTTCATCTTGCGATAATATCTCTGTCATCGTTTTTTGTCCTTTTTTATAGTTGCATCAGATGATGATATTTTCCACATAGCGCCGTTTCTTTCAAGCGAAAATCTATACTCATATGCAAAAGGCATTATCGGACCATGCCGGCGGATATTCACGGTTACAATCGCAGAATTTCCTTCATCAAGTATTTTTTCATTCATAATATCATAATCAAGAACATAATCTCTTCGCGGACTGCTTAGATATGAAATGAAATCTTTCATTACACTTCTTCTAGAAAGATCATCGGCACCATTATAAGCTTGCGCATAATCCGGATAGACATTAATATACTTTTCCAGATCTAGATACTTTATCATATTGTTCCATCTTTTATCTTTTTCTGCCTTTATAAAAAGTGAAACAATTTCTGAAGGCTCAATTTCTGTTTTCTGATTTACCTCTGCAGGAAGTTCAAATCTTTCGATGTGTTTGTTAAAATTCGCTATAAGAGTATTCTCACTTCTGACAACTGAAGCAATTTTGGCGTCAGGCAGAAAAAATGCTCTTATCTTGTATTTTTTGCCTGGAACAAGATTATAATAATCATTGAGATTTATCTTACGGTGAAATTTTTCATCAGGCGCAAGTTCAATTTCGCGCGGAACAAGAGGCATACAAACCTGATCAACGGTTTTCCCTGCAAGGCGGTATTTAATTTTAACGGTTTCTTCTCTGCCTTCCATTGTATAGACTACAGGTTGAAAAGTTGAGTAATCAGCAGGATATATCTTAAAAAATGCATTTTTCTCAGAAATATTCTGAACACAGATATTTACATACGCAGCATTTCCTTCTTCAAAACTCAGAGTATCGCTCAGAATATAAACTTTAAAAGTTTCCGATTCAAAGGCAAAACTGAATGTTGAAATACATAATATCAGAATTATTATTGGTTTTTTCATAACATTTCCCGATTAATTATCGGCAAAAACATGAGTTTTCATTCATAAATTATATTCTCAGGCTGATTATGTTATTCTAACATGTATTTCAGTAGTTACTAGACCCCTTTGTTTAGTTTTCTTTCTGATAATAGAATAATTCAATACATAGTTATCCAATTTTGTCATAAATTCAGAAATTAACTTTTCTTTCAGATTTTGACCAACGGCAGTTCCATTTAACATATTATACAATAACATGATTCCTTCATTCAGTATTCTTGATACTGACATTTTCCCGTATTTTCTCAAATCAAGGCACGCTTCATATATTTCGGAAGGAACAGAATAATGAAGAAGTATCATATTCTCGCAATTTAACTGATACTTTACAGTTGAATTAATACATCTTCGTATTCTTGGATACTCTCTTGCAATTATATCTCTAAAAATCAGTTCAATAATTTTTGATATCTTCATCTTTCTTACAGCAGCAATGCGATATAGCAACTTCAGACAATCCTCTTCAATTAGAGCAGTAGTACGCATATTATTCATCTGTTTCACCTCTATAAACAAATACGTATTTTCATTTATTAATTTCACAAATATCTGCTGAAAAATCTATTTGACCTAAGGAAATATCATTCTACTCTGCACAACATGAAAATAATTTTAACAAACGACGACGGAATTGAGGCTTTAGGAATAAATTCCCTATTCGAAACACTCTCAAAAAAACATGAAGTTTATATGATAGCTCCTGATAGACAAAGAAGCGCATGCTCCAATGCAATTACAATTCACGACACAGTAAAGCTCAAGAAAACTGATACTCGAAAATATTCACTCTCAGGGTTTCCCGCTGATTGTGTTAATTTCGGGCTATGTTCGGGAATTTTTCCTGAACCTGATCTTGTAATTTCCGGCATTAATCACGGCCCGAATATGGGGGATGATATATATTTCTCAGGAACTGTTGCGGGGGCACGCGCAGGATATATTCATTTCCGCAGTGCAATAGCCGCATCTTATGAGTCATTTACTGATTTCAGCCTGATTTCAAATGCTTCAGAATTTATCCGGGAGTTCGCAGAAGAAAAAGTCAGAAATGAAAATTCTAATTTCTTCTTTAATATCAATTATCCTTCAATTGATAAGAGCGAAATAAAAGGAATTAAATTCACACAGTTAGGCAAACGCAAATATGTTGATAGGTACGATTTTGTTCTTGAAAATTCTGAGTTTAAGGAATATCGTCTGGAAGGAATTGTTGATTCTATTCATAAAGAAGGATCCGATGTTACAGAATTATCAAAAGGTTATATTTCAATAACACCTCTTCATTTAGACACAACCGATTATACATATTTTAAAAGGACACAATGACTTCGGCAGAACTTTCAGAAAAGATAAATACACTCATAGATTCCTCATCGGAAAAGATCAGATCCGGGGATATTGACGGAGCTATCGGTGATCTCAAATCTGCAGAATGCCTTGATCCCGAAAATGCCGTTGTACTCAAAAACATTGCCTCTGTCTATGCAAAAGACGGACTTTTCAGAACAGCTATTGAATATTGTGGTAAAATTGAAAAACTCAATTCGGGATTCATTGATATACATCAAATTAAAAAACTTAAAGCCTTTTCTCTTGCTATGATAAACAGTTATCAACCGGCCGAAAAAATTATTAAAGAAGTTCTTGTTTCTTTCCCCTCAGACAGTCAATCGCTCGGCATACTTGGATATATTTACGATAAGATGAATAAACGTAAAGATGCCTTAGACTGCTATAAGAAAATTATTTCTACCGACAGATCTAATGCAACTGCACTTAACAGCATAGCTTTTTTAATGGCAGAATCCGGTTCAGATCTTAATGCAGCTCTAAGCTTCGCAAAAAAAGCTCTTGAAACAAATAGAGAGAATCCCGCATACCTTGACACTATAGGTTATGTTTATATGCGCCGTGGCGAAACTGAAATGGCTAAAAAATATCTCAAGGCTGCATTTGAAAAAATGCCCGAGAATGAAGAAATAAAATCTCATCTGAATGAACTTCTGAAGCTCTGACCGAAATCTGTTTGACAAATTATATTCTTTTACCATAAAAATCCAATTAAACATAAAGGAGTGTTTATGATACAAAAAGTTACCGGTTTTTTATTGTTTTTTGTTCTATTTTCGGCATTTGCATGCAAAAAATCACCCGCTGATCTAAGTGAAGCTGAAAAGAAATCTATTAATGCTGAGATGTTCAAAGCGGCAAAAAACGGAAACCATGACAAAGTTAAAGAACTAATCGATAATGGCGCGGATCCCGAATCTACAGATCCCGACTGGGATGACAGTAATCCTGATTACTCAGCACCGTCAGCTCTTCAGGCTGCTATTGCTGCCAATCATTTTGAAACTGTAAAAGTGCTTTTTGAAAAAGGGGCTAAATTCCCCCAGTCTACAGAATGTCTTCACTATCTTATGATGTCTGAAAATCCTGATATCAATATTGTCAAGCTCGCCGAAAACAAGGGTGCCGACTTGAAATATGTTGATCTTGGCGGTGATACTATTATTAATCTTGCCGTAGGAAGAGGTCACGTTGAAATCGTTAAATACCTTTCATCAAAAGGAGTTCCCTACACTCTTGAAGGCAAAAAACTTTCAGGCAGTCAGGCAATAGCAGATGCACAAAAAGCAGCATCTGAGAAATCATCTGACGGATCAGATAAATCCTTCACTGGAATCTTTACTTCAGGTTCTCTCGGTTTTGAAGGAAGCGGCTACTATATCTTTCTCAAAGATGATTCAGGATCTTCAATGAAATTCAAATCCGAGAGCAAACCGGACATTGATTTTTTTGTGACTTCCGAAGAAACAGGCATGCCTGCTGAAAACCCTGCACTTATCGGTAAAAAATTCACTATCACCTATACCGAAGGAAGTGAAACTGATGAGAAGGGCGATAATGTCAAAATCAATAAATACATCAAAGGTAAGTCAGAATAGTATATTTTAAAGAGACGGCTTAAACCGTCTCTTTAAAATCACCCTTTTCCATTCTCCGGTCTGATTATTTCTTTTATTCCATATGCCATATCGATGTATTCTTTTGCAGGTCTATCCCAGAAATAAACTGATTTTTCTGCATTTTTACGTGCCTGGTAAATAACTTCATCACCTGAGTTCTTAAAGAAAGCTGAAGCTCTCTCCATTGCATCATAAAATGCTGTAGGATTAAAATCCGTAAAAAGAAACCCATTACCCTCAATGCCGTTTCCGGTTTTTCTTACAGGGAAAACAGTATCACGCAATCCCCCGGTTGCACGCGCAAGAACAAGAGTTCCGCATACAAATGCCTCAATCTGAGAAATTCCGCCAGGTTCATTCATGGAAGGCATCAGAAATAAATCTGCAGAAAGAAGAGGCACGCTTACTTCCTGAAATCCGATTGAAACGCTTGCGTTTCTGCTATAATACTGTCCAAGCATCCAAAGACCATGAGCAATCTCCTCTCCCTTCTCATCTCCGCTTGATACTCCGCCTCCGATAATTCCCTGCCATCCAAGAGTTCTGAATATGCCTTCAGATGCATTCAGTAAAAGCTGGAAGCCTTTCTGCTCGGTTATCCTGTGTATCATTACAAACAATGGTTTTTCAAAATCTACATCAAGTCCTCTTTCAAACTGAAGTAGCATTTTATTCATGGCCCTTTCGGCAGTATAACGCTTAATTTCATCTGTAATGGAATAAACATCATTAGGCGAAAGAAGAATCTCCGGATATTTTTTTTCAATCCTGCTTTTCAAATCCTTATCGTTTTTCAGATAATCAATAAATCTCGGATAATTTCTACTAACAAAATTTACACCGTCAAATTTCTTCTGGATACGAGCCTTCAAATCACGTCCGACCGCATTGCTGATCCCTTTTACATTTGATAGAATTCTCTCAAGACCATCACACTGATATTCAATCTGCTTCGCATACGAAGGACTAACCGTAACGACTTTATCCGCAAAACGGATTCCTGATGCCATGCAGTTTATCCTGTCTGAATGAACAGGATCCATGAATTCGTGAGCTCTCCAGTCAGGAAGATTAAACAGGCGGAATATATCAAAACCGCTTTCATATCTGGCGTATGCATCGAAATACTGCCATCCGCCGTTATGAATGATATGAAAAAATGTCGTCTTCTGAAAGTTCGGATTTGAATTATAAACATGATCGCTTCTAACTATGCCGTTAAAAGGTCCGATATAAGCGTCATTAGTAAATGTAAAATACGGTTTTAAACCAAATGTGCAGATAACCTCAGCGCAGGCTCTTGCGAATCCGACTCTATGAGTTATCTTTTCCGAACTCTTAACACCCCAATATAAGCCATCGAAAAGTTCGTGGTGATCGAGCAGAAAATATTTCACACCGTCAACAACCGCAGAATGAACGCCTACCTCATAATCCGCATCAAGAATCTTGAAGCGCACATTTACTCCGGTATATTTCACACCGTATTTATCTGACGCGGCCTTCATCTTTGCCGCAGACTTAGAATCACCGTTTCTGTAATATGGAGTAATTACATAAACTTCTTCTCCGTTTGATGAGAGTTCACGAGGCAGTTCAAATACAACATTTGCAAGTCCGCCGCTCTTTGAAAACGGATCAGCTTCAGCAGACATAAACACCCATGAACCTTTATTATTATGACTGATTATAGCCTTCCCGAGTTCAGCAAGTTTTTTGTCCGTGCTTTCGGAAAGCTGAATAAAAAGAGAATAAATCTCATTCTTATCTTTATAATTATTTATATGCATGTGAAACAGAATGCGCTTGATTCCGAGTTCGAGATAATGCCTTTCATTTTCCCAGAATGCAGGTATAAGATTCTCGGAAATATATTTTGAAAGAGTGATATAATCTGAACAGTTTGAAGCAAATTCATTAAATGCAAAATTTGAAGGAAACACGGAATTACGCGATATTGAACAAAGTCTGTAAAACGAATCCTTAAGAAAATCGATATAACATTCACCGATGTTTTCAGTTTTTTCAAAACGCAGAAATTTTGCTCTCTGTGTATAAGAAACGACAACATTAATACGTGAAGTCTTAAGCTCCCGTCCGGTGTAATAATTATAGTGACCAGTAATCGGAGAATATAACGGATCCACTACCCTGTAAAAAGCATCATCTTCAATAGGAAGATTCTGATTATCAAACTGAAGCGTCGCACTCTGGTTTGAATCAGCAAAGTTGAAAGCTGCAACCCAGATATTCCTGCCATCAGTTTCAGCCTTTACTGCAGCAGCTACCATGTTATTATTTGCCCAGATAAGATGGCCCTTTCCGCGCACATTGCGGTGAAAAGAATAAAGCTCTCTGTAATAACGCTCGATACCTCTGTTCGAATTTGATTCGAACTGGTTCCAGTTTACATAGATATTATCAAGATAAACCTTCCAGCCTTCACCTTCTGCTCCACCCTCATAATCCATGATAATATTGCTGAGAAAACTAATGAGACCGGCGGCAGCCTTTAAGCCGCGATCACCGAAAGTATTCATTGCACGGCGTTCATCATGATTTCCCAATATACCGACAAGTTCTGTTCCCTTGCATAAAACAGAAGGATAGTAATTGTCATAGATATGATATATCTCGCGAACATCGCTCTTTCCGTGAATAATATTTTCCGAAACCTTGAACAATGTTGAGTTATAAGGAATGATGCCTGAACGTGAGAGAAAGCGCTCATGACCCCAGAAGCACTCCGCTATATTTATAAAAAAGTTTTTCTTTTTGCGTCTCAATGCTCTTTCAACGCGGAACATCATATACTGGTGAACGGGAATAGCGATGGTATCGCGGCACTGACTGTCGAAATATCCAGTGGTAATAAAATGCTCATCCCATCTATCATTGACGATGATACGTCCTTCAACCATCTCTTCGGCTGTTCTTCTCTTGCCGTACATGTATGGATAGTTGTTTTTCTTCATCATTATCGGAACGGCATGAGCCGAATCGAAACGGATGCCGTCAATATCATATTCTTCTATGAGTCTGTCAACAGACCCGGCAAGCCACTCCCAGACTTCATAACGTCTGTAATTGAAAAGTTTGCCGTCATCCCAGCTTCCGTAACGTCCGTCAGTTGAAGCCCTTGCAACAAGCTGACCATCACCGCCATAGCAATAAACCACATCTTCTTTTGCAACTTCATCGCTGTAGCGGTTCAAATGAGGAATACAATCTACGATTATCTTAATTCCAAGCTTATGCGCTTTTTTGATCAGATCTTTAAATTCTTTGGCTCCGCCAAGTGAAGGTTCGATTTCGTGCAGGCTCATAGGAGAAAAAGGCGAAGGAGAAGTTGCGCCTGCCGCCCAGTCCTGACTGTTTTCTCCCCGCTTGAATACTCCAAGCAGATAAAGCGAAGTTACATAATAGCGTTCTTTTAAATCATCAAGATGATCGGCGATATCAGAAAATCTCCCGAGCCTGATGACCTCACCGTTTTCATTATAAACAAGCCCAGGGTGACCTTTTTCGTCCTTCCAGTAAGTTCCGGTATGCCCGTGAATATCGACAAAAATCTCAAGGCAGATCTCTCCGGCAAGATCAGGAATAACATTGATTCTTCCGTTTAAACCCTCGCCTTCAACCCACTCAAAAGAAGATCCGTTTTTATAAACTACGCAATAATCTCTGTGTCCGTAATTTTCGAATCTCAGCTTTACACTTTTGTGAGATTTTGTCTGATGCGTAGAAAGTGGAAAATCTTCGTACGAAATTTCACTTTCTACGGGAAACTCGCTGTCGGAAAGATTATTATACACTCTCAGAAAATAGTTTTCTATTTTGTCTGAAAGATTGAATTCGAGTTCAAATTCTTCGCCTGTTTTAGCATTGAAGAAATTTTCAGCAAGAGGGGCATCGTATTCTTTCGGAGAAAAAATACGCTCAAGAGCTATATTCGCACGGTTTCTGATTTCGTGAAGATCGTGTCCGGATGCAGAAACAAGAAGGCGAACAACTTCATGAAGGTATTTCCTTTCGCCGTGCTTTTTATATATTCTTGCAAGACGTATAAGCTCTTCAACACCTGAAAGATTTTTCTCATAATCAAAATTCATTTCATTCATTTTTTCGCGGGCGTCAAGAAGCTCCAGAATATTCCCGCGTGTCTCATCTGTAAACTGCGGAACTACGTCCGAAATTTCTGCAAATTCGCCGATTTCCCTGTGCTCGGAAAAATCAATAACACTTTCTACAAGATTATGAAGAAGAAGCGCAACTTCAGGCGGATAAACATCAATATGGGCAAATCCTGTTTCAATAGCCCGTTCTTCAACCATCAGCAAAGAAACAAGCCCCTTGAAAAGCGAATCATCTCCGCGTTTAAGGTATGAATCAACAGCATCAAATGTTTTTAAGCCGAGATACAATGTCGGAATTTCAAGCCAGAAAGGTCCCTGACCGACATGAGTGAAAACCGTCGTTTCACGCGAAATATGATATACAGTCGGTTTTCCGGGAAGTTCTTTAACTATTACAAAACGTCTTCCCGGAAGGGTTTTAAAATCATATGAGGCAAGTGCGCGGTGAAGAATAGATATTGCGTTTGTAACACGCTCGGTAAGACGGGCATCATTTGCAAGCCGGCTTCGCAAAGAATAATCATTTTCAGCAAGTTCGTCAAAAGCTCTGTTTTTTAATGCGATAAAACTTGAAGTATATACCTCATGATTTGCACCGGATTTCAGAGAATCTATTATTGAAGAATCTGCAAAAAAAGGATAAGCGCGTTTTTCATCAAAAGCTGCGGTGATTTCCTTTTTTACATATCTCGCTTTAACAAGTTCCTCATCCTGAATTCTGAATCTGCAAAGTCCGCAGATTTCTTCACTCTTGTCGACAAGCTGTGCCACGTCGTCCTCCTGATTATTCTGAAATCACCTCAACAAGCTGTAGATAAGGAAACTTATTATACATCTCCAACGGTTTGAAAGAATATTCCAACTGCATATTTTTGTTAATTTTATCGACAAAAAACGGTACCATTTTCCCAGGAACGACAAGAAAAACCTGTTCAGTTCCCTGCCTGTCTGTCATCATAACGACCTTAAGATCATTATCCTTTGATGAGCACGACTTAATTGCCGGCGGAAGATTAAAAACCCGTACAGGATATGCCTTCCCGTGATAAACATCGTTGTCGGAAGAATTAATTTTAAGCAATAGCTGATCGTAAGGTAGATATTCGGAAGAACCTGCATTTGCCGAAAAAGGCAAAAGAACGCAGAAAAAAGCAAGTACGAAACCCTTGATTCCAGATTTATTCACAGAATTGCCCCCAACCTTCTTTTTTTTAGTTATAAGGACATCTTCAAATACGCCACGTCAATTACTTATTTAAAAACTGAGCCGTAAAAAATTATTGACTCTTTTTCACCCCGTTATTAACTGTATAATAAGCCGTATGACTGACGCAAAAGGGGATAACCCCGGGGAAGTGCGGCTTTTTTCCGCCGCGCGTCTGGGCAAAAATCCAAAATAAAGGAGAAAAGCCCATGAATGCACTCATGAAAAACGATCCTGAAGTTTTTAAACTTATCAAAGACGAAGAAATTTATCAGGGAAAAACAATCCGACTGATCGCAAGCGAAAACTACACTTCACGCGCCGTGCTTGATGCCTGCGGCTCAGTATTTCAGAACAAATATTCCGAAGGATATCCGGGAGCAAGATTCTACCAAGGTCAGGTTAACTGCGACGCGCTTGAAATACTTGCGATTGAACGCGCCAAAAAACTTTTCGGCGCTGAACATGTAAACGTTCAGCCTTACTCAGGTTCACCGGCAAATCTTGCCGTTTATCTCGCTTTTGCTAAACCCGGAGACACCGTTCTTGGACTAAATCTAAGCCACGGCGGACATCTGACTCATGGTTCAAAAGCAAGCGCGACCGGAAAATGGTTCAATGCAGTTCACTATAATCTCAATCCTGAAACAGGACTTTTAGATTATGATGAAATCAGAAAACTCGCTCTCGAACATAAACCTAAAATTTTAATCGCCGGTCATTCAGCATATCCGCGTCAGCTTGACTTTAAAAAATTCCGTGAAATCGCCGACGAATGCGGTGCAATTCTTCTAGTAGACATGGCCCATTTTGCAGGTCTTGTAGCCGGCGGAGCTCATCCAAGCCCGTTTCCTTATGCCGACGTGGTAACTACAACAACTCATAAAACTCTTCGCGGTCCGCGCGGTGCTATAATTCTCTGCAAAGAAATTCACGCTAAAGCAATAGACAAGGCTGTATTTCCTGGCCTTCAGGGCGGCCCGCATAATGCTACAACTGCCGGAATCGCCGTTGCTCTTGCAGAAGCTCTCAAACCCGAGTTTAAGGAATACGCACGCAAAACTGTTGAAAACGCGCAGGCTCTCGCAAAAGCACTGACTGCACGCGGCTTTAATCTCGTGTCAGGCGGAACAGATAATCATCTCATGCTCATTGATTTGAACAACAAGGGAATACCGGGTAAACCATACGCTGTAGCGCTTGAAAAAGCCGGAATCATTCTCAATTATAATACCGTTCCTGGCGAGACACGCAAAGCAAGCGATCCGTCTGGAATACGTCTCGGCACTCCTTCTGTTACAAGCCGCGGTTTCGGTATCGCTGAAATGGAAAAAATTGCAGAGTGGATGGACAAAGCTGTATCATGCTGTGAAGATGATGCCAAACTTGCAGAAATAGCAAAAGAAGTTGAAGCTCTTTGTGCCAAATTTTCCGTTCCGGGAATTGAGTAAAAAAAACAAGACATAAAAGATAATCAACACAAAAGGAGAGCTCAGCTCTCCTTTTGTGTATCGCATGAAATCATTTATCTGTATCTTCTTCTACCCAATATTTTTATTACGTTGTCAATAGTTCTTATTTCATACAAACACTCATCAGACAATCGAAGATAAACAGATGATTTTATATCCATCAGCAAATCAATATCCTTTGCTGTTGTAACAGACAATACATGACGGTCATTAACCCATTCATATTTCTCACCGCTGATTCTGTTTTCCTTAATCCAGTATTTTGACATTTCGACAAAATCGTCATGAGTAATCTTTTTATCTTCATCGCCTAAAAGGTAGTAGTTCTTTTTACGCTCAAAAAGATTTAAAACTATTTTATTCTTTTCTTCAATTGTCATCATGTCATATTTATTAAAATCAAGTACGGGATCGATGTATTTCTTATACAGTTCTATTACTTTATCGTCTTTTGCTTTTTTATAGTCATTGATCAGCGCGTTAAGACCTTCAACAGTAATCGCATTAAACAAAGCATATACTACTTCCGCCTTGATATTGTAATCCTTATCGTTCAAGAGCGGTATTAGATACGGTGTTAGTTTCGAGTCATCATATTCACAAGCAGCCCAAACGTAAGAATACAAATCTGCATCTCTGGACTTTAAACCCTTAATCAGTAATGCAGAATCCATAGGATGGCCAAATAGACCAAGAGCCTTAATCGCGGAGTTCTTTATTTCATGGTTTTTACTGTTTGTCAATTCTCTGATTTTCGGCAAGGCATCAATGTATTGGGCATTAACGAGAATATGCATCGCAGACATAATCTCAACATTATTCCTGGATGTTTTAAGAACATTTAACAGTTCAGGCAATCCCTTATGACCATAGACTCCCCAAATTATTTCAACAGTTAAAGGCCACGGTATACTCATGGAATGCTGGGGAGAATCAACCTGACTTACATTATCTTTCAGAACGGATTTAAGCATAGGCATAACTTTTTCATTTTGAGTCCGCGCTGCATCAAGTGCCGTATAAAACACATATCTGTAATTTACATCAAAAGATGTATTGTTCCATATTTTTGCGATAGCTGCGGCTTCGGAAGTTTTTCCCATATCCCACAAAAGAACAGAAACATTCAATTTGAAAAAATCATCTGATTCTTTTGCCTTTTCAATCAAATCCAGTTCTTTCTTAATTCTTTTTAATCCCGCATCTCCTGATGATCTGAGAGTTTCCCATGATTTATTAATCTCATCAGATTTATTCTTTTTATCATCTTCCGTTAATTTATTTACATCTATGTTTCTTAATGTTTTTACGGCTGAATCAATTTCATCATCAGCTGATTCTTGTGCAAATGTTTGTGAAATTGAAAGAAACACAAACAGCAAATAAATAAAATATTTTTTAAATAAGCTTACTTTCATAAAATCTCTCCTGTCCTTACTGTTTGTCTCATAAACTATGAAGTAGTTACATTCCTGTCAAATCAACTCAAACCGGATAAATACAACTCCCTATATATTTACATCAGCAAATAGAAATTTCTATAAGTTAACATTTAAAATGTCAATATCAAAAGCAAAGAATCTTTACATCGATTTTTCCGAGTGTCAGAATAGTCTCAAAGACTTTGTATTTAAAAACTCTACCTGTTCTTTGTTTTTCATCATTCTTCTTTATTCGAAGTGATTTGCACACTTTTGAATTTTTTTATTTCATTCTTCTTATAATTTCATAAAAAGTTTTATCCGCTGCACTCAGCAAACGTGCAACATTTTCAAAAATATGAACAGAATATAAAATGCGATATTAACAACCTACAAAACTCATAAGTCCTGTTTAAATGAAAGGATATTAACACAATTAACTAATTAACAGCACCTACTACTATTGCTATTAATAATGATTAAGAATTATTAATAGCAATAGGAGGTATGAAAATGGAAACTATAATGCTTCTATGCATTTTTCTTGCATTGCTCATAAAACTGATTAAGCTTTAAAAGCATTTAATTGTGAGCAATGAAGACAAAATCAGCGGCGCTCAAAGAATGCCGCTGATTTTAAAGGCTTCTTTTATCATTCATATTATGCTTTAATAGCAAATTTTGGCATAAATAAACAACGAATTATCGATTAAACATAATCTCTGAACAATAGTAATCCAATTGAAACTAATTATTTTCCCGTTTCTAATTCACTTTTTCTTATTAGATACATCAACAACACGGCAAGAGGAATACCGGCAAAAAAATAAGGGAGATACTATCGGAATACACGATAGCCTTAATGATTTTTTTAACTGCGAAATATTGTTACTTTTTAAGTAATCAATTATCCTGACTGAAATATTTAGGTTATTAACAAAAACCAGAACCAGGATCATTACTGCAAATACTCCCCCGTATAATGAGCCGCAATAATAACCTTTGTTGAACCCAGTCCGGTAAGGGGTCTCTTTTAAATCTGTTCTTAAATATCTCTCTTTATGAGATACCATGTCACTGATTGTATATATTTTGAAGGAAACTGTCAGAAGCGAAAAGGCAATTGTCAGCATTGAAAAAATCATCAGCAAGACAGCAGTTTTTTTAATCATTTAACCTCTTTTATTTTAATAATATTCCGTTTTTATCTCTGCAGTTCATAATTGCTTCAAACCTATTAATTTGAAATCAGATATTAATAAGATTTCACTTCAACAAAGCAATTATATCATTTTCTATCTTAAACGGAGTTGTCACCGGAGAATATCGTTTAATTGTTTTTCCGTCGGAAGAAACAAGAAACTTGGTAAAATTCCATTTTATTTTTTTACCGAAGAATCCGCTTTTCGAATTCTGCTTCAGATAAGCGAATACAGGATGAGTTTCCTTTCCGTTTACGGATATTTTTTCAGACAACAGAAAAGTAACGCCAAAATTTATTTTACAAGTCTCGACCATGGATTCGTTCGTCTCAGGTTCCTGCTTCGCGAACTGATTACATGGAAACCCAATAACCGCAAAATTCTTGTCTTTATATTTCTTATATATTGTTTCAAGTTCATCAAACTGCGGAGCAAGTCCGCACTTTGTCGCGGTATTGACAATCAGAAGAACTTTTCCTTCAAACTGTTTCATTTGAATTCTGTTGCCCCTGGAGTCATTGAATTCCAAATCATAAAATGACATAAATCCCCCTTGAAGATTTGCATTTATATAATAACGAACGCAGCAAAATAAACAACATGTTTTTATATTTAAGAAAAAGCGAAGAGGAATGGATTCTTAATCTTTTGTCGGGTTTTAATCAACAAACATTTCTTTAATAACTTCCTTGATTTCTCTGACCACAGCCGGGGACAATTTGCCAAGCGGTTTTACTATTCTGCTTTTATCAATTGTTCTTATCTGATCCAACACAATCCATCCCTTTTTTCCTGAAAAAATCAAGGGAACTCTGGTTGGATATCTATGCGATTTTGTTGTCATTGGAGCAATGATAACTGTTCTGATGTTATCATTCATTTCGTTCGGAGAAATAACTACACATGGCCGGGTCTTTCTGATTTCAGAACCAATAACTGGGTCTAAGTTTACTAAAAAAATATCATACTGAAAGAGATTCATGGAGTAATCACCACTGCCAGTCTTTATCATCCGAATCAATTGTTTCATCAATCAGCAATTGATCGTCATCATTTTCATTCATTTTTTTAAATGCCTTATCCCATCCTTTCCTGGAATTCCTGACCGGCCGCAGCAATAATTCCTTTTTCTCTTCATTTACAATGATATCGACTTCAGAAACCATATCAAGGGATTTCAAGATATTATTAGGAATCCTGATTCCTTTTGAGTTTCCTATAGAAATGATTTTTGCCGTCATAAAATCTCCCCTAATATTGTAATTACAATGTAACATAATAATTTCGCTTGTCAATAGTAATTTATAACGGACAATTTCAATGTACCTCTCAATTTTGAGCTTACTTCATCGCTTCAGCAAAGATCAGAATATCGTTCTCTTTTAACCTTTCATTTTACAACATCTTTAAATAAATCATGTATTTTCCTCATAATAAATTAACCTTTTCTTGGCACATTCCATACAGCGGCTTTGCCGTCATCACATAATAGGCGGATCAAATGAGCAAGTCGCTGGATAAAAACAATTCTGTTTTTCATTCTTCGCAAAGAGCCGATACAAGAATGCTTCAGGACATACTCGGAATTTCATCTCTTAGCGGTGACCAATGGTACGCATCAATTCCCTTTTCAAATATGGATACCACTCACGGCGCTGAGAACGAATATCAGACAGCAGTAATCGGAAGCGAATCTGATACGGATCTTCCCATCTCCATAAGAAATTCAAACTACTATTCAAATATCTCCCGCAGAGCACGGTCCGGCGACATAGCAAAAAGAAACGCATTCAGGGTAGAAGATTTTCTTGAAAGCAATCATGAGCGCATCTGGGAAAACAGCTGGGTACGTTTTCCGGCATCACGTTTGAAAGCTTCAACGATGCGCCTTATTATGCGCGACATGGCTCTCGATAAATCAGATGATTCAAGCCCCATGCGTCCCGATATCGACCGCTTCTTTTTTGAAAAAAACGGGGATCGCTGGATCAGAATTCCATCAAGTTACCTTCTCAAAATATCTATTGCAGACGCACTGGAGACTTCGAACTCCGCGCTTGAAAAAGCTTCCAATTTTATCTGCAGACATTTTCTAAACGATAATTCTTCCCCGGAAACTTTTTCTTTTTGTCCGGTAAGCTCGGAGAATCAAAAAAGCGCCGGAAAGCTTCTTGCTGAAGAAACACTTCTGCGATTTCTGCTTTCACAGTTTGCTGTAATGTATGCTAACAGAAATTTCTCTCTCGAATCACTCGGTCAGAAAATGATTCTGTATTTCGCTCCGTCAACACCCATGCGTATGCGTAAACTCAACAGCCTCATTTCTGACTCTTTCTATCGGGAACTATTCATGAGCCCATGTCTTTCGGGTTGGGATAAAGGCTACAAGAAACACGAATACATGCATCTATGTCATCAGGTCTTATCACGCAGTCATCTCAACTCTGTCTTCAAGCTGAAAGAATCCGGGATCATCTCTCAATCACTCGTTAAACTCGATACGATATCAAATACATCTCTCGCGAACAACGGCACACATATCAGCACCGGAAGTATTATTCTTTCCGAACTTGCCGAAGCGGGAATTTACACTTCCGCGCTTGAAAAGAGTGCGGGAGATCTTACCATAAAAATATTTGAGCATTTTCTTCCGTTGTTCACTCCGCTTTACAGCTCTTCACCGCTGCGCCTCAGCTATAATGATTTTCGTCCGGAAGCCCTGATCGGTTTCCTTTCACATGAACTCGACTACACTCATCTTCGCATGATCTGGCGGAGATGGATAAAGAAAGCCGGTGTTGAATTTTTCGGCAGACCGTTTCTTCCTTACGGTCCGGCATGGTATGAAAAAATATGGGCTTCATTATTCAGATTCAAGGGAGACATCGTTCCCGATGCAAGGCTTACGGATTATCTTGTTGCGCTGATGAGCACACCTGAAAGCCCTGCTCTCAACGGCAAAGTCGGAAACGACACTCTTCTTCGCGCTGATCTCTCCGACCTCGGCATTTTCGATAAACGTATGTCGATGTATCTTCCGTATAAATTGCGCGAGCACCGCCAGATGGGATTCACCGGTTTTGAAGGAAGATTCTACAGTCAGTTTGATTCTATCAGTGAAGATATGACCGACGCAGCCGACCTCCAGCAGCTCATTACTGCGTTCGCCTACTCCAAAGTATTAAAAGGAGAGATCACTCATGAGAGCATTCCAGATGATCCTGTTACTGAAAGCGAACGCCGTCATATTTTCTTTTCATCTGCGATCGGTCTTAAAACAGTAAATATCCGCGAAAAAAATCCATGTGCTTTTATAAGAGATATTATTTCACTCGCGGAGAAAATACGTCCGAGCAAACGCTACAACGGATACCACCATATCAGAATTCACGAATACCGTCTTTCGCTTCTGAAAATGCTAAAAAGCGACCCGGCTCTTGTTCAATCTCTCAATGCAGGAGAACTTCTCGACAGACTTCATTCCAGAATCCACGGAATAAATGATACGCACGGGAAACTTCTCCGCGGAATTACCGGAAACCACAAAAATCCCATCCGCATCAAAGCCGACGAATTCAATTCGAAGGCGGAAAATTATTACAGAAACGGTCACCGTGAAAAAAATATACGGGAAGCTCTTGAAGTTATGAAGGAATACTCGGCACGTATTGAATCTTCATCTCTTCCGGAAGATTATAAAGCAATGATCTCGGAATCATCGGGGGGCAGATCATGTACGGATTACATTTCAGGCTTAACTGAAAAAATAATTTCCGACACGGTTTCATGCAGCGAAAATGAAAACCTGATGAAAATTCTTTCGTTGATAATAACATCTATGAAAGAGCACCGCACAATAAAACAGAAGGAGATTCAGATTCATGATTCACCAGTATATCGACAGAAGAAGTTCGAAAGTGGTCACGGAGAAAATCTTTCACGATAAATTAATAAACAGTATATATTCGGATGTACGCGAAAAATCACCATTCGCGTTCAGCCTTCTGATTTCATCAAGAATGTCTTCTTTAATTGCCTTTGCCGTTTATGATATTCCATTCGGAGGACTATTTACAGGAGCTGAATCCTTCTTAAAAAAACTCGGAATAAGTCTCGATGAATGTTATGAACCTCAAAACCTTAAAAATCCAAGGCAGATTTTTGAACGGAAAATTAAATACTGGGAATGCCGTCCGATGAACGCTGATCCTAAATCAATCGTATCACCCGCTGATTCACGAATGCTTGCAGGCAATCTCTCAAAAAACAGAAATCTTTTCGTAAAAGAAAAATTTTTCTCCTATGAAGAACTTATCGGTGTGCATAAGGAACAATGGCTTATGAAATTCACCGGCGGATCATATGCGGTTTTCAGACTCACGCCGGACAAGTATCACTGGAATCATTTTCCTGTGTCAGGAGTTATCGCGGATTTTTACGAATTCGACGGTTCGTGTCATTCATGTAATCCTTCGGCTGTTGTCTCGGAAATAACCCCTTATTCGAAAAACCGCCGCGCAGTTACAATTATTGATACGGATGTTGAAGGAGGAACAAACTGCGGATTTGTCGCAATGTTTGAAGTTGCGGCTCTTATGATCGGCGGAATTGAACAGAGATACAGCAGCCGGTTTTATGACGATCCTCAAGCTCTGCAAAGAGGAATGTTTGTTGAAAAAGGCGCACCTAAATCGATTTATCATCCCGGCAGCTCTGTTGACATTCTTCTTTTTGAAAAAGACCGAATGAATTTTTCAGAGGACATATATTTCAACCTTAAGCGGAAAGACGCCAGCAGCAGGTATTCAGAAGGTTTCGGAGAATCTCTCGTCGAGACTGAAGTCGAGCTCAGAAGCGAAATAGGAAGGTCATTATGAATTCTAACTTTTATTTTCTCATTTCACTTTCAGCATTTCTCGCGGCTGTTCTAACTGCAGGATTCATTTTTCTGCCGGGAGAACGCTTTCAATTTTTGGCTGCCGTTCCATTGTCGAAAAATAAAAAAAGCGGTCACTTTCACTCACGGAATTTAACATGGTATGGATTAATCACAGCTTTATCAGTCGCAGTTTCAACTGCATTTTTCTGTACACTTGCTACAGCTTACGGATTTAAACTTCTAACTTGTCTTATTTTTGCCGGAAGCATACTTGCAGTAGCTCTACCTGCATCAAAAATTATTGCATTTATTGTCGAAAAAAGAAAAGGTACAATAACTGTCGGAGGTGCAGCCTTTGCAGCAGTAACAGCCGCGCCGTTTTCAGCTTATGCAGCACTAAAAAT
>JAKJGA010000132.1 GCA_022704645.1 Spirochaetota bacterium | reverse complement strand
ACGGAAGAATCCGGATGTTTTATCTGAAGATTATTGACGTTTTCAATTATTCTTTCCGCGACTCTTTGAGCCGCCTCAAGATTAATGCCGGGCAGAATTGCTGCAAATTCCTCGCCGCCGTAGCGGACGACTATATCTCCGCCACGCTTCAATGACGAATCTATCGCTCCGGCAATTGATTTAAGGCAATCATCTCCGGCAAGGTGTCCCTTAGAATCATTAAAATTCTTAAAAAAATCTATATCCAGCATAAAAAGCCCGAGTGAAAAGCCATCACGCTTCGCCCTTCTCCATTCGGAATCAAGTCTTTCGTCAAATAGTCTGCGGTTTCCGACAAGTGTAAGCGGATCTTTAAGTGATATATTTTCAAGGCGCTCAAAGTCATGTTTGATTTTTATATGGTTTTTTATTTTTGCACGGACGATGTCAGGATTTATGGGTTTTACAATATAGTCTACCGCACCGAGTTCAAGTCCCTTCATCTGATCCTTGATTTCACTTACCGCAGAAACAAAAATTATAGGAATATCCGAAAGTGTTTTATTGGATTTAATATTTTTAAAAGCTTCATAACCGTCGACATCAGGCAAAACAAGATCAAGTAGAATTATTTCCGGCTGATCAGCCAAAGCAATAGACAAACCCTCAGAAGCATTATGAGCAACTGAAACAGCATAGGAGTCAGAAAGTAAGTCACTGAGATATGCCGCGAATGACAAACTGTCTTCTATGATTAAAACTTTACTTTTCATGCGCTTACCTGTTCATATCCCATAATTCAGCAGTTTGTCAGAAAAAAGCATATATAGCTCTTCAAAAACCCCTAATGGCATTATTCAAGCTTTTTTTGTTTTTTTTTAAAATATTTAACGCTATTTAAATATGAAAAGTTCTTGTAATTTTTATGTCTCATTAGTTTTTTGATGCTGACAGTTTAAAATCAGGCTTTACTTTCATGAAATCCTGTAAATCAGGTTTTTTTCTTGATGAATAATCAGCTTTTTTTACCCTGACTTCCAAGGCGGTACTAATGAAACTTTTATCCACAATCAAATGCAAAAAAAACAAATTTATTATGATATCTGCCGCTGTTTTGATAATAGCTTCATGCACCACTGCCGTTCTCATTTCCCTGTTTTCAGAACCGTCGTATATCGGCCCCATAGAAGTCTTCAATTCTCATGATATCTTCAAATCCGAAGAAGAATATAACAGCTACATCTCCGAAAAAGTCGCACTGAAAGGCATTTATTTTGAAAAAATAAAAATTGAAAACGGCGACAATTTCTGGAAAATAGCCAAAGACAAAGGAATAAACATAGATACCCTTCTCGCTCTGAATCCATTTTGGAAATCGATCAATGCTTCCACCGGGCAGGAAATCATCACATCAAACCAGAAAGGAAATCTCTGTTTCGTAAACAGAAAAATAACAGACAAAGAAGCCCTCGAAATATTTGAATCTGAACCGGAGAAAATTCTTTTTTCAGACAAACCCATAACAGTTACAGCAAATGACAAAGAAACCAAATATTTTCCAGTATTCGTAATCGATGCAAAACCATCCACAGACAATATGACTGAATCGATGGCTAGCCAGTATACCCTGCGTGAAAAATTCACTTCACCTCTGGGGGGAAGATTCAGCTCATACTTCGGAGGAAGAGTTCATCCTATCTTCAACCGCTACGGATTTCATAACGGCATCGACATTGCGGCTCCATACGGAACTCCTGTCGGAGCTTCAAGCAGCGGAACAGTTCAATCAACTGGTTGGATGGGCGGATACGGTAAAGCGGTTATTATCATTCATGAAGACGGATATAAAACGCTTTATGGTCACCTTTCCTCAATTGCAGTCAGACCGGGACAGACTGTAAAACCTAATCAGTTCGTAGGCAGAGTCGGATCAACAGGATACTCGACAGGACCGCACTTGCATTTTACGCTATGGCATAATGACAAACTCATCAATCCGCTGAAAGTACTCTGGTAATGTCGGCAGAAATGATAAAAAAATATTTTGACGGTGCGAATATGCCGCTTAGCTCCAAAGAGCTGAGCGGATTTACGTTTCTATTCAATCAATACAAAAAGCTAAACAAAGAATGGGATCTTTCTCGTCTCACAAAAGACGAAGACATTATCATCAAGCATTTCATAGACTCGGTTCTTCCGTCTAAACTCGTAAAACTTCCTAAAAAGATTCTTGATATCGGAACAGGTCCCGGGTTTCCGGGTCTACCCATAAAAATTACAAATCCTTCGATTGAAATCATTCTTGCTGAATCGCGTTTCCGCCGTGTCGAGTTCATGAATATGATCATCAAGGAACTTTCTCTTGATAAGGCTGTAGTTTATCCGCATCTCGTTAACGAAGAATGTTCATTCGATGTAGACGGAATAATTACAAGAGCGTTTGAATCTGCAAACGGAACTTTACTGCGTGTAAACTCATTCCTCAAAAAAGACGGTCAGGTAATTCTTCTCAAAGGTCCAGGCGCCGACGATGACATAAAAGATCTCTCAGATGAATCGGTTTATTATTTTGAACTCGAAAATGATGTTAGGTACAAGCTTCCGTACATAGGTCACGACAGAAGAATTCTTGTTTTCAGAAAGACAAAGGAATTCAAAAAAACTACCTACCGGATAATGATGAATGAACAGAGTGAATTTAAAAATCAGATAACTTCACCTGATAATAAAAAGTTTAAAGATATAAAAAAAGCAATTGAGAAAGGACCTTCAAAAAGCGGACTTACGATTATTCCAGGCAAAAAAATAATCAAAGATCTTATGAAAACGAGATTGGAAGTCAAATATCTCGCGCTATGCGACGAGTCATTTGAAACAGATCCGGATTTGATCTCAATTGCAGAAAAACTCAACAATGAATCAAAACTGTTGATATTGAAGAAATCGCTTTTCTCGGAAATTGAACCTTCCAAAATGCCTTTTCTTGTTATCGATACTCCAGAGATCGAACAATGGAATTATACAATATCCAAAGGCGCAACTCTAGTTATTCCGTTTCAGGATCCGCTTAATGTCGGTTCAGCGGTTCGTTCTGCTGTTTCTTTCGGAATAAAGAATATAATTCTGCTTCAGTCCGCGGCATCGCCTTATCATCCGAAATCTGTCAGAGCAAGTTCGGGCGCGGTATTTTCCGTTAATTTCTTCGAAGGTCCCCAGTATGAAGAAATTGCGTCAGTCTGCGAAGAGAATTCAATACCGATTGTCTGTCTCGATAAACACGGTCAGAATATACGCAAGTTTGATTTTCCTGAATCATTCCTTCTTCTTTCAGGAATCGAAGGACAAGGAATTCCTGAAGACTTAAAAAAATACTCGGTTTCAATTCCTATTTCTGAAAACATAGAATCTCTCAACGCCTACGCGGCATTGAGTATCGCGTTGTACGAATATTCATCAAGACCAAAGTCTTGATGATAAACCCGAGCTTCTTTCTGTTTTTCTGAGAATTCCGGCATTAAGAATTTCTTTTGATCCGATTACGGTGATATTTTTCTTCGCGCGTGTAAGCGCAGTATAGATAAGCTCTTTTGTAAGTATCCGCGAATCCTCGTTCGGCAGAACAAATATCACGTTTTCAAATTCGGAACCCTGGCTTTTGTGTACTGTCATGCAGAAAGATTTCTCATAGCTCTTTAGAAGATACGGATTAATTTTTCTTAAAGCATCATCACCCGGAAAGTATGCATTCAATCTTTCTTCTTTGCAGATGATGCCCGTATCTCCGTTGAATATTTTCATATCATAATCATTTTCAACTGCCATTACAGGCATTCCGTGATAGATATTTCCTGTGAGTGAAAATATTTCTTCAACAATCGCGTTGATTTCACCGAATCCGCCCAGCCCTTTTCTTAAAGCCGAAAGAATCTGTATGTTTTTCATTCTCGCGAGCAATTCCTCAGGTTTCGCTTTGTTAACAGGAAAGATATACGGATAATCATTCGAATATCTCTTAATTTCACTTTCAATAATCTCTTTCAGTTTTTTTCTGAAACCCTGAAAACCTGATTCATTGTTTTCAATGAATCTGATGTTATCGTCCGAATTAAAAGCATCCTGAACTCCTTGTATATCCGATTCATTGACAGCTTTCGATATTTTGCCGATTCCTTTATCCGGATCAAACCTAAAGCTTTTCTTCAATACTGTAATGCTTTTTGAAAGACATTCAGAATTATCCGGTTTTTCAACGCTTCCGTTTTTTGAAAACGAGCAGATATCTCCGAAAACAGATCCGGCCTGAACACTTGCCAGCTGATCCTTATCTCCCAGAAAAACTATTGATGCTGAAGGACTCAAAGCAGAAAAAAGTTTTTTCATAAGAGATAAATCAAACATCGAAGTTTCATCAGCAATAATCAGGTCATTAGGAAGAGGTTCATTTTTATTAAATTTGGCGGAGATACTTCCGATTTTTGTTCCTATAAGTTTTTGTACTGTCTCTCCTTTCAAAGGAACATATTTTATTTCTTTTTCAAACAAATCTTTTACTTTTTTATTGTCTCTGATTTTTGAAAGAGCTCCTTCAACTGATTTTTTTAAATGAGCGGCGGCTTTCCCTGTAGGCGCGCATAATGCTATCGAAGGTCTTTCACCTTTCATAAGCTTTTTTTTGATATAAAGAAGAATAATATTTACCGCAAGAGATGTTTTACCTGTACCCGGTCCGCCCGAAATAAAAGATACTTTCATTGACAATGCGTTTAAGACGGAAATTTTCTTTTCTTCTTCGGTTATATCCAGAGCCGCAAGAAGTTTTTCTGCAGCGGAAATTACTTCGGACGGAAGATTTTCGGCTGAAGCTGATGCGCGCCTTATGATTTCCGTAGCTGTATCTTTTTCATATTCGTAGTATCTGCGCAGATATATTTTTGAATTTTCAATAACAACCGGAAGATTATTGTCATATGCGAATTTTTTCCGGGTTTTATTATCGATTAGATTATTTATTATCTGGTTAATCGTTTCATTTTCAAAAGTGTCACTTTCGCAGTCAAAGCAGACTGAATTATTTTTAGAAGCATGGGAAG
>JAKJGA010000131.1 GCA_022704645.1 Spirochaetota bacterium | reverse complement strand
AATATTTTTTCATCCCTGATTATGCTCAAGCCTGACGGTTTCGGAAGCTATTTCAATCTCGGTGTCATTTTCGCTAAAAAAAAGAAATACTCCGAATCTCTTGAAATGTTTAAAAAGGCTCTTGAAATAAATCCTGAACACGACATGACGAAATCATACATTTCAAAAACAGAGCGATTGATACAAAGTGAAAAATCTTGAAAAGAATATAATTCTGCTCAAAGACACCCCTGATGAACCTGGGGTTTATCTTTTAAAGGACGGCACCGGAAATATTTTCTATATCGGCAAAGCCAAATCCTTAAAGAAGCGTCTTTCGTCATATTTTAACAATAAAAACGACGGAAGCAAATCAGTATTTCTCGGAGGACGGACCGATTCGTTTGAATTTATAGCGACAGAAAATGAACTCGAAGCTCTGATTCTTGAAGAAACACTTATAAAGAAGCACCGCCCAAGATTCAATGTCAGAATGAAGGATGATAAATCCTATCCATACATTGCCGTAACAGATGAAGAGTATCCGCGGATAATATACTCAAGAAGTATTAACAGAAAATCCCATAAATATTTCGGTCCGTATGCCGATTCATCTGCCGCAAGAAATGTTCTCGAACTTGCACATAATATATTCAAAATACGCAGATGCGCAAAAAAACTGCCTCTTAAAAAAAATGAACGCCCGTGCATAAATTATCAAATAGGTAAATGTTCAGGAGTATGCACTGGCAAAATAAGCCGTGAAGAATATATATCCAGGGTAAATGAGGCTGCTAATTTTATCGGCGGTCAAACCGATGAAATCATAAAGCGCCTTAAACTGCAGATGGATAAATATTCTTCTGAAACGCTCTTCGAAAAGGCTGCTGAAATCAGAAATATAATTTTCGACATTCAGCGTATTTCACAAAAACAGAATGTAATAGCCTCAAGCGCATATGATATTGATTATATTGCCGTATCCGTCATCGAAGAAGAAGCCGTATTGCTTTTATTTGAATTCCGCAGCGGAGCTCTTTCTGGACGCAAGGTTTTCATTTATGAAAATACAGAGTTCATCAATGAGGCCGAAATTTACGAAAGATTCCTTTTTGATCATTATGCCCAAAACGATTCGCTTCCTCATAAAATAATTTTAAAAGACAGATTAAATTCATCACAGCTCTTTCAGAAAATGCTTTCTGACAAAAAAAATAAAATCAGAATCAGTTCGGCAAAAAGCGATGACGAAAGATCAGTAATTAAAATAATGTCAAAAAATATTGACCTTATCAGAACAGAGCGGGAGTCAAAAAAAATATTATCAGATAAAAGCAGAGCTTTAGCCGAGCTTGCACGTGTTTTAAACACCACACGAATGATACGGACAATGACATGTTTCGACATTTCAAATTTTCAGGGCAAGGACTCAGTCGCAAGTATGTCCTGTTTTTTAAACGGTTATCCTGATAAAAAAGGTTACCGCAAATTTAAAATCCGCGGTTATGAATCGGCAAACGATCCCGGCATGATTCATGAGGCAGTTTCAAGATATTTGCAGAATATTATAAATGAGTCGCTCGAACTGCCCGATCTTATTGTTATCGACGGAGGACCGACTCAGCTCACACGCGCAATTGAGGCAGCTTCGGCTCTAAAAACCGATGTAATGATTATTTCAATTGCAAAACGAAACGAAGAAATCTATACATCACCTGACGCTCCGCCTATTGTGCTTCCAAAAGAATCACAGGCATTACAAATAATACAAAGCATTCGCGACGAATCACATAGGTTCGGTGTTAAATATCACAGAGAAATCAGAAGCAGGCGCATCATAAGCTCACCTTTCGACAAAATAAAAGGAATCGGGAAGGATAAAAAAGCATTACTTCTTAAAAACTACGGTAGTGCAAAAAATGCAGCACTAGCAGAAGCCGAAGAAATAGCAGTAAAACTTAATATAAGCAAAGAAAAGGCTCAGAAAATAAAAGAATTACTTCTTTCTGATAACTTTAATTGAATAAACCACCCGCTTATACGGATCCGTTCCACCTTTAACATTAACTCCTCTGTCATTTGACAGATGCATAGCATTAAAGGATTTAAGATAACGGTTCTCCTCAGGAATACTAAGTCTTTTCATCAATGCCCGGTATTCAGAATATGTTGATTCAATGACGAGAGTATCATCAGAATCAGATAATATTTTTCCGGCAGTAAGCATGGATTTTAATTCACTAGATGAAACAACTTCATCTGTTACATGGGAATAATCAAGCATAGGAGAATTGTTCACAGAAATATCTGTTTCAACTTTTCTACTGTTTTCATTTACCAGTCCGGAAAACAGAATTAATAGGAAAGCCGCAGCAGCCGATAGAGGAAGAATGTGACGCTTTTTAAACAGTCTGCGTTTTTTTATTCTTCTCATAATCTCTGTATCAAAAAGATCGTTTTCTATTTGAAGAGTTTTTAATGATGAAGTGAATTTCTTTGTTTTTTTGATTTCAGACAAAACAGCAGAACATTTAGCACATTTTTTAATGTGAGCTGAAAACACATCTGTTTTATGACCGTCAGAATATGCCGAGATTTCATCAAATTTCATATGTTCATTTCTCATACATACCCCCTTTCACTCAACCTTTTCCGCAGCATTTCCCTTCCGCGGTGAATTCGTATTTTAACATTGCTCATGCTTATTGACAAAGCCTCCGAAATATCCTCATAGCTCATTTCCTCAACATCACAGAGGATAACAGCTTCTCTATAATCATCCGGGAGATTAGAAAGTTCGGCAACCGCCGCTTTATAAGTCTCAGATGTTACCAAGTCTTCCTCCAGCGACCCGCGTGAATCAGGTATCTCATAATCAGCTCCCGAATCATCATAAAGGTCAGAGATAGAGACTTTTTTAATGCGGCCTTTTTTTCTTACATGATTTCTGCAATGATTAATCATTATGCTGAAAAGCCATGTCGAAAACTTTGCTTCTCCCCTGAATTTACTCAAAGAAGAATACGCCGCAACCAGTATGTCCTGGGAAATCTCCATTGCATCTTCTTCGCTCCCGCAATAACCGCAGACATATCTGAATATTTTGTCGCGATAGCGTTTAACAAGAAGAGCATAATCATTAACCTTTCCCTTAACCACCGACTCAATTATCTCAAGGTCGCTCTTTTCAGTCATAAATACTCGTACTTTGTTACAGATTTTTTAACCGATTACTCTTACAAATCTTCTTTTTCCTGCTTTAATAACACAATTGCATGGGAAAATAATTTCAAATTTTTCATCAGAAACTTTTTCTCCGTCGATGCTGATACCGCCACCGGCTATTAATCTGCGTGCTTCACCGTTGGAAGACGCAATACCGGTTAAAGAAAGCAGTTTAACAATCCATATCTTACCGTCTTTTTTATCTTCATCGGATACTATAAATTCATCCATTTCGTCCGGAACTTCTTTTTTAACAAATAGTGCGTTAAAATCAGCTTCTGCCTTTTCCGCTGTTTCTTTATCATAAAACTGCGCGCATATATTTTTAGCAAGATCGACTTTTGCCTGTTTCGGATGTATCGATTTTTCAGAAATTCCTCTTCTGATATTATCTATCTCCGCTCTTGGAACATCTGTAACCAGTTCGTAATATTTAAACATCAGCTCATCTGAAATAGACATAACCTTTCCGAAAATATCTTTAGGTTCTTCATTAATTCCTATATAGTTTCCAAGCGATTTGCTCATCTTATTAACGCCGTCAAGTCCGACTAAGAGAGGAAGCGTAATGATGCTCTGCTGTTTTAAACCGTATTCTTTCTGGAGATCACGGCCTACAAGAAGATTGAATTTCTGATCAGTTCCGCCGAGTTCAACATCGGCTTTCAAAGCAACAGAATCATATCCCTGAACCAGCGGATACATGAATTCTATAATTGAAATTGATTTACCTGATTTATATCTTTTTGAAAAATCATCACGTTCGAGCATTCTGGCTACATTATAATGGCTTGTCAATTCAAGCACTCCGGCAAAATCCATTGAGGAACACCACTTTGAATTGAATTCTACAACGGTTTTTTCAGGATCAAGAATCTTGAAAACCTGTTTTTTGTAGGTTTCGGCATTAATTAGAACTTCTTCCTTGGTAAGTTTTTTCCGTGTTTCAGATTTACCTGTCGGATCTCCTATCATCCCCGTAAAATCCCCAATCAGAAAAACTACACGATGCCCCATCTGCTGGAAATGCTTCATTTTGCGCAATAGCACAGAATGACCAAGATGAATATCAGGTGCAGTCGGATCAAATCCGGCTTTGACTGTCAAAGGAATCTGTTTATCCTCAGATTCCTTCATTTTTGCTATAAATTCGTCTTTTGGTATTATTTCTTCCGTACCACGGAAAATAAGCTCCATATCATTCTTAATCATAAACTCTCCGTACACTATCGAAGTTCATTACTTATCATTTAAAAAGTGTGTCAATGATTTTTGAGAGTTTATATTTCGGAGAAAACCAATTCTAATAAATATTAAACAGAAGCAATAATTTCATAAATTATATTACAGAAATCATCCTTTTTAAACGGCTTTTTGATAAAAGCAGACAAACCATTCTCTTTTAGAAGTTCATCATCCTCTTCGCGGCTGTATCCTGAACAGAGAATGATACGGGCATCAGGATTAATTTCCTTTATTTGAAAAAAACAATCCTTTCCTTTCATTTCAGACATAATCATATCAAGAATAACCAGAATAATTTCTGAAGATTTCAGGCTGTATAATTCAAGAGCTTCTTTTCCGTTTTTGGCAGTACTTAAAAAGCCATAAGCGCAGCTCTGATAAAACTGGTTATTGGAGCCTGCTCGCGCGCGTCTTCAACTGTGTCCTTTAAATTAGTCAATGTTTCGCTTGCCTGATTCGCAAGTTTATCATCAACAATCAGTTTTCCGATTGTTCCTTCACCACGAGTAATTTTATCAGCAATAAAATTCATCTTATAAGATAAATCCTTAAAATTGGCCATTGTCACCCTCAGATTACTTATTGAATCCGTAATCGCTTCTTTATTTTCACCGACAAGATCTTCAAGTGTTCCCATAAGATCACCAGAAGGAGAACCTAGAAGAACCTGATTCAGCGCAACTTC
>JAKJGA010000130.1 GCA_022704645.1 Spirochaetota bacterium | reverse complement strand
TATGATAACGGCAAATATAACTTGAAAAGCCTGATCGACGATATGAAACAAAACAATTCCGGTGATGGGGCATCGAAACCGGATATTAAATTTTCAAACTGCATGGTAAATCTTATAAGTACAGAAAATGAATATAATCCTGCACGCGGAAGTTACATTTTCGGCGGAGATTTATCGTTCGACGGCGAGATTATTGAAGCAGACAATTTTTCTGTCACTTTGCCGGAATCACGCGGCAATATAGAAACCGAGTTCATCGTAACAAAGGAAAATGACAAAACAGTTATCTCCGGAAATTTGAACATTCTGAAACTTCGTCTTGACTGGCTTTATCAAATAAAAAATATAACAGGGCTTCCGTTTGTTGAAGCCAATGGAAAACTTTCTGCATTCGTTCTGAAAGACGGAATAATTGAGGGAAAGGCTGAAGCCAAATCCCAGATGTCAAAAGGCGGATTTCTTGAAGCTGACGGAAAACTTAAGATTATTTTTTCTGAAAAGAATATCACGATCGAGGACGCTGAAGCATCGCTTAATCATTCAAAAGCAAAAGTAACCTATCTGAACATCATTACAGCAGGTCCGCAAATCAATTTTACAGCTCCTTCTGCTGATTTAACTCTGCCTGACATCTTTCCTTATCTAGACTTCATTCCTTCAGGAATCGACGGACATTACAAGGGAGCAGTATCATACCGGGCTCACAAACTCAACCTTGAAGGCGATTTATCAAACGGGTCATTCCTTAAAACTAAAAACTTAATAACCGGAGTTAATGCAAAGATTTCAGTAAAGAATAATATCTTTTCGCATGAAAATATCTCTTTTACATTCAGAAACAAACCTGCTTCAATTTCAATAGCATCGCTTGATGAATCTCTTGAAAATTTTGCAGCAAACATCAGCATTCCGGATGCCGAAACTGACGACTTTTCAATTCTTGGTGAGGCTTTAGGTCAATCTAAATCTTCCCCTTCTAAAACAACAGTAAAAGGAACTCTGAGTCTCGGGCAAATTAAATTCAAAAAAGGCGTTGCAGAAAAAGTAAACTTGAAATTTTCAAAATCAGGAAACACTCTCTCTGTTCCGTCAATTTCGTTCAATCTGTTTGACGCTCTGTTTGCCGGAGAGTTTTATATTTCGGATTTATCCGGAAAAGGAAACGGAAATTTCAAGATGAGATTCAGCAATCTCAAAATTCAAAAACTATCAGAACTTGACGATAACTTCTCCGACCGGGCTTTCGGAATCGCAGAGGGAAAGGCCGAAGGAAATTTTTCACTATCCGCGACAAAAATTTCCGATGAACTTAATTACCATTCGGAATTCAGTATAACAAACGGAAAGATTACCAATACGGGACTTCAGAACAATCTTGGATTTCTCCTTGATCCGCTTAAACATAAACTCAGGGATATAGAATTCAACAGAATATACGGAAGCTTTGACGCATACGGACCTAAATATTCGATAAGACAAATCGCCTTTACGTCACGCGACATTAAACTTTCAGTCGCCGGCGATGTAAACAAGGATAAATCAGGAAACATAAACATCAAACTTGAATTCAATAATGATTTTATTGCGGATATCCCGAATATTGCCTACATAAATCTCAGCAAATATAAATCAGGCAAATGGTATCTTATACCAATAAGAGCCAAGGGTTCAGACATAACCAAAAAAGATAATTATAATATTGTTGATTAAAAAGCTTTCATTCATTTTTGTGGATTAATCCGCAGGAATATATGAAAAAAAAGAAGCAACAACTAATTAACTCAATTGCAGAGCCTTATAGAAACACAGCCGACCCGCAATGCGAATTTTTCGGTTCATGCGGAGGTTGCCTGTTTCAGGATATCTCTTACGAAAACCAGCTTCTCTTAAAAAAAGATTACCTTAACGGAATTTTCAAAGATGTGCTCGAAATAGAGAATGTTCATCCTTCTATCGAATACGGTTACAGAAACCGTATGGATTACGTCGCCGCATTCGGCAAAAGAGGATTACGCAAAAGAGGTTTTTTCAAGGAAGTAATAGATATAACAAAATGCCCTCTTCTGCAGAATGAAAGCTCAAAAGTATGGCAGGAAGCCCGCCAAATAAGTGAAAATCTCAATGATTATAATTTTATCGTTCACAAGGGAATTTTAAGATATATTGTTCTCAGGCAGTCATATTTTAAAAAAGAGACGATGTGCAATTTTGTTCTTAATGAATACAATGATGAATGCGTTCAGGCTCTTGAAAAAATAAATGCTGATTCTAAATCCATAATAATCCATTCCGGACTCGCTGACTTAAGTTTCGGAGAAGTTGAACGTAATATCAAAAACGGATTCATCACAGAGGAATTTGACGGAATAAAATTCAGAATTTATCCGAATTCCTTTTTTCAGTCAAACTCTGAATGCGCACTGAATGTTTATAGAAAAATCGCTGATGCATCTTTCGGAAATCTACTCGATCTTTATTGCGGAGTCGGAAGTATTTCACTTTTTGCCGCTCAAAAAGCAGAACAGGTAACCGGAGTTGAAATAGTTCAGGAAGCTGTAAACGCCGCAAATGAAAACAAGGAACTCAACAATATAATCAATACTGAATTTATCTGCGCAGATGCACTCGACTACATGAAAACAAAGCGTAATCAGTTTGATTGTGTTGTTCTTGATCCTCCGAGATCCGGCGTTCACCCGAAAGTCTACAAATATCTGAGCGAACTGAATCCGAAAAGGATTATATATATGTCATGCAATCCTTCCGCATTCAAAGAAGAGATTCAATATCTGCCTGACTATAAAATATCTTCATTCGAAGCATTTGATATGTTTCCGCAGACCCCGCATATAGAAACACTCGCGGTGCTTGATAGAAAATGAGTGAGCCAAGTATAGAAAAACGTGTCAAACGTCATATAAAAGCCAAGACGCATAATTTTTTTGCGGTATACCCCCCGGGATTTTCCGAATGTGCGGAAAAAGAAATCAGCAAGGTCGAAGGCGCTGAAAACATATCCGTCGAATACGGTGGAATCAATTTTTCCGGTAAAATGGATACCCTTTACCGCACTACTCTGCAACTTCGAGGTTCAGCAAGAATTCTTATGCGCATAACGGAATTTCATGCAGAGAACTTCCGTGAGCTCAAAAGAAAGACGGAATCGGTTCCATGGGAACTTTATGCAGGAGAAAATTTCAGCTTTGATTATTCGGTCAGTTGCGAGAAATCAAGGCTCTATCATTCCGGCGCAGTTGAAGAAACGCTAAAAGAGGCAATGCATAATAAAACATCTGATCAGGGAATAAGTCATACAATATTTGCGCGTATCGTTAATGACAGATGCACACTCAGCATTGACACAAGCGGAGATCCGCTTTACAAGCGCGGATACAAAATTATGACTCCGGAAGCTCCCCTTCGGGAAAATATTTGCGCAATGATTCTCAACCAGTTTCCATTGAACAAATATTCAGCAATAATTGATCCGATGTGCGGAGGAGGCACCTTTACGCTGGAAGCATGTTCTCTTCTGGGGCACATCAGCCCTTTTCACGAAAACAGAATATTTGCTTTTCAGAAATTTCCGGTCTACAGCGAAAAAACTTTTCTCGACATAAAACGCCGCCTCTCCGTTGAAAAATCGCAGACTGATTTTTTTGTCTTTGATATAAATGATGAATCAATTAAAGTAAGCCTCCACAATTTTTCACATGCAGGAATAACAGAAATCGTAAAAACAGAAAAGACAGATTTTTTTTCTCTTCAAAGAAAAAACTTTCCTGATGGAAAAATTCTGTTAGTACTTAATCCGCCCTACGGAAAACGCATCGAAACAGATGACAGCATTTTCAGGAAAATATACGCTAAACTTAAGAATGATTTTTCAGATGCATCATTCGCTGTCATTCTTCCCGATAACGAATCAGAGATTTTTACCGAAAGATTTGACTGTAAAAGAATAATGTTTTCAAATGGCGGAATTAAAGTATCAGCGATTATTAGAGAGGTTTAATATGACAAAAATCAAACGTGTTTTAATCAGTGTATCAGATAAAACAGGAGTGGCGGATTTCGCGAAAAGCCTGAACTCTTTCGGCGTTGAATTTTTATCAACAGGCGGAACAGCAAAAATGCTCAGGGACGAAGGCTTGAAGGTCACAGATGTAAGCGAATACACCGGTTTCCCGGAGATGATGGATGGAAGAGTTAAAACTCTGCATCCCAAAGTTCATGGCGCATTTCTGGCTCTTAGAGACAAGAAAGAGCATGTTGATTCTATGAAAGAACACGGAATTATTCCGATTGATATGGTGATAATTAATCTCTATCCCTTCAAAAAGACAATTGAAAAGCCCGGTGTTTCTCTGGAAGAAGCAATAGAGAACATCGATATCGGTGGTCCTGCGATGCTCCGTTCTTCAGCAAAAAATTACCGTTCAGTAACGGTTATTACAGATCCGGCAGATTATTCAGCAGTTCTTTCCGAAATGAGTTCGAATTCCGGAGCAGTAAGCGTTGAAACAAATAAACGGCTGGCAGTTAAAGTTTATAAACTTACAAGCGAATACGACGCAATGATTACCAATTATCTTTCAAAAAATTAAAACTCACTTAAATCCCGGTGCAAACCCGGGATTTTCTTTATTAATTTGACAAATTCGTTAAACTATTCTATAAATAAATCCGACAATTTATATAGGGATTTCTGTCATCTCACGGAGGATTAAATGTCTAAAAAAAGATTTTTGCTAATAATTGCAGTTCCCGTATTGATTTTAGCGGTATTTACGTCTATTTATGCCATGAAACCGAGTTTTGGCTGGAAATACATAGATATTCTCAAACTTTCAAGATATAACGAAGACAGAGTTGCTTTTCAGCACGTTGACGCTTTCTCTGGACCTTTTGCAGATGATTCAGTTGAATGTCTTCTTGTAATCCGCGACAGAAAAATGTACCTTTTCAAAGACGGATATGATGATGAATCGACAGTCAGACAGGAAAGACTTCTTCTCGACATGGAGAATAAACTTTATGATGATCAGGAAATGTGGAAAAATAAAATGAACGGTCTTCCTGACAGCGTTATAGTAACTGACAGAAGAATTGAACTAATGAAGTCTTTTGACGAAAAATT
>JAKJGA010000012.1 GCA_022704645.1 Spirochaetota bacterium | reverse complement strand
TAAAATTCCATTTAAGCCCCGCATAATAATATTTGACCTCAATAAGAACATTTATACATTGATTATTTTAAAGAAATAAATCAATAATTTTTTAAAGGTGCGAATGAAAACTAAAGTTATGTTTGTGTGTCTTGGAAATATATGCCGTTCTCCGATGGCTGAAGCTGTTTTTAATCATCTTGCCGCAGAAAAAGGAATGTCGGATTCCGTAAAAGCATCATCAAGCGGAACGGCTGGATATCATGAAGGCGGAAACGCGGATCATAGAACAATTAAAACGCTACGTTCTCACGGGGTGCCGATCAATCACACTGCTCATAAAATTACAAAGGCCGATATCGCCGGATATGATTTGATCTTTGCGATGGATTCGGAAAATCTTTATAATGTTGAAAGAATTGCATCAGATGCTGATAGAAAAAAGATTATGCGTTTCCGTAAATTCGATCCGAAAGGAGAGGGTGATGTGCCCGATCCGTATTACGGAAGCGAAACCGATTTTGAAATAGTATATGAAATGTGTCTGCGTACCTGTGAAAAAATAATCGGGCACATAATGAAAGACAATGAATAGTATAAGACCGGTTATTAAGGATATTTTCGGCGCGTCAGCCGAAGTGAAATCTTTTACCCCCGTTTCGGGCGGTTCGATAAGCGGGTCGTATTTTGCAGAAATAAATAACGGCAAAAGTTTATTCATAAAAAAGAACAGAGTAAGTCCGGAAAACTTATTTAAATGCGAAAGAAACGGACTTGCAGCTCTTAAATCTTCCGGGGCGAGGGTGCCCGAGGTTTATAAGGTTTTTATTGATGCAGGGCATCAGTATATAGTCATGCAGTATATTGAAAGAACTTCTCAATCAAAATCTTCTGATTATAATTTCGGAAAGGAGCTTGCTGAACTTCACGCGAAAGATGCCGGAGATAAATACGGTTTTCATGAAAACAATTATATCGGGGCAAACCGTCAGTTTAATGATTATTCGTCATCATGGGTTTCGTTTTTCGGTAATATGAGGCTCGGTCATCAGCTGAAGCTCGCGCAGTCAAATAATTATTTTACGGATCATGAAGTAAGTTTATTTTTCAGCCTGATTGAAAAGCTCGAAAGTTTTATTCCGGAAGATAAACCTTCACTGATTCACGGTGATCTTTGGGGCGGCAATTATATAAATTCCTCTGAAGGATGTTATCTGATAGATCCTGCGGTTTATTTCGGTTCAAGGGAAGCTGATATTGCGATGACTGAATTATTCGGCGGTTTCTCGAATGATTTTTATAAAGGCTACAATGATGTCTTTCCTTTGGATAGGGGATACCGGGAAAGGAAAGATATTTATAATCTCTATCATGTTCTCAATCATCTTAATCTTTTCGGATTGTCATACAAGAACCAGGCTTTGAGTATTGCGAAAAGATATGTTCTCTAATTAACTCTTGATATTTCAGAAAGAACATTCTTTAAATAGGTTTTGTCATCATAGTCAAGATTAAGTGTTAACTCTTTTAAAAAATATTCAGCCTTTGTGATGTCAGAAAGAATCAGTGAATCGTACGCTGTTTTTCTTACCTGCGGATTTTTGTCTGATGTAAATGCTGCAATCTTGTCAAAAAGTTCAGGGTTTCTCATATTGCCTAGATGTTCAATCGCTATCTGGCGTATCGCGGGATTATCGTTTTCGGAAAGAAGAGTCATCAGACTGAAAATTTCATCATCATCAATTTCACTCAAAACTTCAGCCGCGAGAAGTGCAGCGGAATTGTTTTTTTCGAGAAGCCGCTTCATGTGAGGGATTATAGTTTTCCCCATTCCTATCAATGTGTTCTCAATGCTGGTAAGATAGAAAAGCGATATTCCCGAATCTATGCTAGTTTCGATTATAGACATAATTGCCGGGATATATTTGCCGCTGTCTATAAGTATCGCGCCTGATGCGGCGTTTCTCACGTTTGCGTCGGAATCGTTAAGCAAAGAAACAATTTTTGCTCTATCAATGTTTTCAAAAGAAGAATACATTCTGCATGCGAACATGCGTATTTCCTCGTCCGGCGATGAAAGAGCGGATTCGATCAAAGGCAGCATGATCTTGTTGGTTGCTGAAAAAGAGAGTGCGTCGAGCTTTGCGCGTTTATCAAGTGAAGGGTAAAGTTTTTTTAATGTGTTTTCAAATAAGGTTTTGTCTTCAAACGCTTCTTCAAATCTTCCGGTTAAAATCATTGCCGTCATGTATTCGTCGTCATTCATCGGTATTGATGAAGAAAGAAGTATCTCAGCCGCGGCCCTTCTGAAAAACATTCCTTCGTCGTTTAATAGAATATCTTTGAGAACAGGAGTCGCTTTGAGTTTGTCTATTTTAACCATGGCGCTCATGGCATTAAGTCGTGAAGGATGAAAACGGTTTCGTGCGGTTTTTGAAACGAGCGGAAATGATGAAGTATATTTAATTTCACCGAAAAAAGAAATGATGTCGTCCGTATCAAGAGGAACATCAAGAAGAAAGAGGAAATCGCCGCTTGCTGTATTGTGAGGAAGTATCGGAATGAAAAAATGAATATCTTTTGCAATCGCCGATAAATATTTTTTAAGTGCTGAAATAAGAAAATCCTGAAAAGGCGAAAGCGCATGAATAATTTCGCGTTTCTGGTCTACTGAGATATTCTGTTTGAATGCAAAAATTTCGATTAAGGCGCACGCTGCATCGAAGGATCCGGTTTGAGAGATTCTGCGGCAGGCGTTTGAAAAAGCGTTTTTTCTCCGTCCAAGCGCCGCAGATTTATAATAATTTATTTTAAGCGAATCGAACAATCAGTCTCCTATGTCGAATATTCCGCGTTGATTTTCACGTAATCAACCGAGATATCGCTCGTCAGATACATGAATGAAGAATCTCCTGCGTTCAGTTCAACCGTAACTCTGAATTCCTTTTTCTTCATAACGGATTCGAGATCTTTTTTGTCGAAATTGAGAGGTGCTCCGTTTTTGAATATCATCATATCATCGAAGCTGATCGACATTTTCTGCGGATCAAATTCTGCCCCGGAATAACCCGCTGCACAGGCGACTCTTCCCCAGTTGGGATCGCTTCCGAAAAAAGCCGTCTTGACTAGAAGAGATTCTGCGATTTCTTTTGAGCACTTCTTTGCATCTTTTGCAGTCTTTGCGCCGTTTACGAGAATTTCAACGCATTTGGTAGCGCCTTCTCCGTCTGTTACGAGCTGTTTTGAAATATCGAAAAGAACTGCATATAGAGCTTTTTCAAATTCTGCAAGGTCGTTATTCTTGAGATTATCATCTGAAACCGGAGAAAGTATTATCGCGGTGTCATTGGTTGACATGTCTCCGTCGATTGTGATTGCGTTGACGGTTTTATCTATGGTCTCTGAAAAAATTCTGTCGAGATCATTTTTTGCGATCGGTGCGTCGGTTACTGAAAAGCAAAGAAGTGTAGCCATGTTGGGAGCGATCATTCCAGCTCCTTTTGCGGTAGAAGCGATTTTAAAACTTCCTTTTGATGTTTCAAAACTGTAACAGCAGAATTTAGGTACCGTGTCCGTCGTCATTATCGCTTTTGGAATTTCCTTTCCGTTTTCAGGCGAAAGTGCGGCAGTCAAAGAATTTATTTTAGCTGATATTTTCTCGTATGGAAGCTGAACGCCGATGATTCCGGTTGAACAGTTGAGAATGGATCCTGCTTCCGCGCCGATTCCGTTTGCGGTTTCGGCAGTGAGTTTGACTGCGGTTTCATAACCCTGATCTCCCGTGCAGGCATTCGCGTTTGTGGAATTGATGAGAATTCCCCTGATTTTGTTGTCTTTTCTTTCACGGCAGAGTTTTACCGGAGCAGCGAAAACTTTGTTAGTTGTAGTTACAACTGCCGCATTACAGTCTTTGTCTGCCGAAATCAGACAAAGATCGAGCCGGTTTGCGAATCTGATTCCGCATTCAATAGCCGAATATTTATATCCCCGGACGAGTTCAAGTCCGCCTTCTAATTTTTTCATATTGATTCTTAATTCCTATTTCCCGGATTTTATTTCGTCCCAGATTTTTGAATATTTCTTGTTGTCTTCTCCGAGATCGACGATAGTTTCTGATTTTTTCATCACGGCATCAGACGGCTTAAACGCAGGATTGTTAAGCGTTTCTTTATCCATAAGTTTGAGAGCTTCTGAGTTTGGAGACATGTAGAAAACAAATTCCATGTTTTCCGCGCATATTTGCGGATCGTGGCAGAAGTTTATAAATTCGTATGCAAGATCGATATTTTTAGAATCCTTCATTATAACGAAATCGTCTGATGAATAAGATGTTCCTTCAGCCGGATAAAAGAATCCTATATTTTCATTTTCTTCTATTATCTGCAAAATGTCTCCGCTGTACTGCTGAACGATAAAAAATTCGCCCGAATCAAGACCGCGTTTGGCTTCATCAACGTCAAACTTCGCGATATTTTTTTTCCATTTCAGAACGAGTTCTTTTGCTTTCTGAAGTTCGGATTCATTGCGGCTGTTGTAGCTGTAACCGAGCTGTTTAAGAGCCGCGCCTATTACTTCTCTCATATCGTTTAACAGGGTAGTACGTTTTGAGTAATCTGCTGATTCAAATATGCTCCAGCTTTCTTTTGGAGAAGCAACCTTCTGTTTATTGTAACCGACACCCGTGAAACTCATCATGTAAGGAACGCTGTAATTCATGGCTGAGTCGGGTTTCGATTTTATGATTTCTGCGTCAATATTTTTGATATTAGGAAGTTTTGCTTTGTCGATAGGTATAATCATGTTTTCCTTGTTCATGACTTCAGCCATATAGCTTGTCGGGATGATGATGTCGTAACCGGTTGCGCCGGATTTGATCTTTGCATACATTGACTCGTTTGAGTCAAAATAGTCCACGATGATTTTGCAGTTGAATTTTGATTCGAAAGCGGAAACTATTTCCGGTTTGATATAATCCGCCCAGTTGTAAATGTGAAGTTCCTTTTTGTTTTTGCCGGCGCAGGATATTGATAATGATACTGCTAAAAGGCTTAAAACGGCAAATGTTATTTTTTTCATAATTTACTCCAGTTTAAAAATCAGCCCGGAATTCGAAAGAACATAGGCAAACAGAGTACAAATATGTACAAGGCTCTTCATTGGCAAGAAAATTTCTCTACAGGCGCTAATTTCTTTCCATTCTCTCGCGGAGTATTTCTTTAACTTCTGATATGTCGGACGAAGCTTTTTCCAGTCCTGAACTGATGCTTTCAATTTCATGAAAGCTTTCTATCAGAATATCAGTTTGTTCCGCAAGATTCTCGAATACTGTTCTGAGATCATCTGAATAAGGAACGATTTTCTTAACTTCTTCCTGTGTTCTTTTCGCAAGATTTTTTACTTCACCTGCGACAATACCGAAACCGCGTCCGGCATCACCGGCACGGGCAGCTTCTATTGAAGCGTTAAGCGCAAGAAGATTTGTCTGCATCGAAATTTCGTTGATCGCGCTCGTTATCGGCGTGAATTTGTCCGAGATTGATGAAGATTTTTTCATTTCGTCGCCGAGCTTTGTCAGGCTGTCTTTTTCTTTCGAAGAAAAAAGTTTAATCTTTTCGATCATTCCTTCTATATTGCTGTTTTCTATATCGCGGACTGCGTTTTGAACAGCTTCGATGCTCTTTGCGCTGTCTTCTTTTTCGGCGAGCATCATGAAGTGTTTATAGTAATGGCAGTTTTCTGCTTTGTTCAGTCCGTTGAAAACAGCCAGTGCCATTTTTTCACAGCTTCCGTATCCGCATGCTGAGCAGTTATACATATCTTTTTCAGAATGCTTCATCATAGAAGCGTAAACGGAAGAGAGTTCGCGCTGACTTGGAATTTTGGATGTGTTGTTCTGCGCGAGATTTTCATATTTTCTGCCGTAGAGATTTTTCTTCCAGAACTTGTCGATTGTGTGTTTGAGTTTCCGCTTTCCTGAAAAAGATGAACTGTATCTTTTTTTCATGTCATTTTTTCTTTCAGAGATAAGATGTTCAATGCGGTCAAGATTCGCGTGCCTGTTCGGTGTTCCCGGACCGCCGTTGCATCCGTGTTCGCAGTTCAGGCAGTCAACGAGAAGCGGTGCGGTTCCGTTTGAAAGAGAATCTGCAAGAGAGTCAATATATGCGTAAATTGTGTTCGTTCCTTCAATTTTGCGCGAAACTTTTCCTATGCCGGGATGCTCTCTTTCTGCGGTTTCAAGTAGCCCGCCTGGTGATGAAAAAACAACAGCGCGCTCTGCAGGCGGATTATCATAGTCGGTTTTTGGATAGTTATCCAGATTTATTCCGGTATTATCAATATGCTCTATTAATGAGTTGCAGGTCACGTTAAATATTTCTCCGGAAAATCCGAGTTCATCAAATTCGCGTCTTTTGGCAAGACAAGGGCTTATTACAAGTATTTTATGCTGTGAATATTCAGGATAAAATTCACGGATCATTTTTACGGTATGCATCATCGGGCTGTCTGCCGGTGCAAGATGTTCAAGAAGTTCGGGATGATAAATTTCTATGTAGCTGACAATCGCCGGACAGGGCTGGGATATAACCAGACGGGGTTTGTCATTTTTTACATGCTCAAGATAAGTTTTGACTGTGAGTTCCGCTCCGAAGCTGACGTCGAAAACCGCAGATATTCCGGATGATTTTAGATATCCGTTTAGATTGAGATACCTGCCTGGAAAAGCGGCGGCTGAAGCCGGAGCAGCGATAGCTATCATTTTATCTTTTCTGCTTAATGATTTTTGGAACAACTGAAAATCATCGATTCCAGAGCGCGCATCATGCGTACAGTAGTCAAGACAGCTGCCGCATCCTATGCACAGATTGTGATTTACTTTTACATATTCGCCGCTTCCGTCGTTGCACATTTTGACAGGACATGCGGTGATGCAGGCGTGGCAGTTGACGCATTTATCTTTATCGACATTTATTACCGGAATTAATTCAGCCATCATAACCCCTCTTTGGAAACGCCGTATGCGTGCTGGTCTGTAAGTGAAAACTGGCGGCGTTACAGCCAAAAAATGATATTGATTATGATAGCAGAATTCTTTTTATATAGCAAGAAAAGAATCGTTTATGTTTAAATGGTGAAATTGAAATAATCGTATGCGGTGTTTTTTGTGAAACCGCATTTGCTGTAAAGATTTTTTGCCGCGTCATTCTCCATTTGCGTGCATAATGTAATTCGCGCAGCTGAGTTTTCCTTTGCAAACCCGATTGATTTATTTATAAGAGCTTCGGCAATTCCTTTTCTGCGGAATGAAACGTTAACAAAGAGATCATTGAGGTAATAAGTGCGTTTCATCGCGACTGATGAGAATGACGGATAAAGCTGAACGAATCCGCACATTATGTTTTCTTCAAAAGCGGTGAAAATTGCCGAGTCATTTTTTGTAAGTCTTTCACTGATGAAACCGCATGCGGATTCCATGTCGGAATTCTGACCATAGAATATACGGTAGTCGTTGAAGAGTACTGAAAGCTCATCACAATGACCCGCGTTGCATTTAATTATCTGCAGCATTAATAATCCTCTTTTACTTGACTTAATCTATGGCTGACTGATATTAAATCAATTCATCCCGTTAGCGGATATGAGTCAATCTTTTTAGGCGCGTAATATAATGAATTCCAGACAGTTTTTTAAATCATTCGGAAAAGAAGCGGCCGTAAAAATATATCTTTTTATAGGCGAGGAAGAAGGAGAGAAAGAACGCGCCCTTTCAATGATTTTATCATCTTTTCCGAAGGGTCAGAAGATAGGGCGGTTTCACGCTGAAAGCGGAGAGATTGTTGCGGCTGCTGAAGTTCTTCTTCAGCAGGATATGTTTTCTGAAGCGAAGGTTTCGGTAATTTACGGCGCTGAAAAACTTATTAAAAAAACTGATATAACTTTGATAAATGAAATACTCGACTCAGATTCTTCGGGAACAATAATTCTCATGTCTTCTTCCAGCACTGTTCCTGCTTATATGAAAAAACGTAAAGATTTTGTTGAGGTAATGTTCTGGAGAATGTTTGAAAGCGATCTTCATGCTTACGGCGCAGAACGTTTCCGTGAAGCAGGAAGATTTGCGTCGAAGGATGTTCTTGCCGCGATAACGAGTCTCACCGGGCGCGATTTTGCGAAGTTTGATGCTGCTGTGGATAAAATTTTAGCTTATAATGATTCAAAAAATATAGCCGTTGAAACTGTTGTTGCAGTTGTGGCGGATGAAAAAGAAGTGAAAATATTTGATTTTATAAATTCGCTTTTTCTCGGGAAAAAAGATGCACTTTATCTGCTGAGCAAGGTTCTCGGAAGCGGAATGCACGAGCTTCAGATTTTTGCTTTTATTTGGAAAGAAGCGGAACGTATTGAGAAATACGTGTCATTGAAAAAAAGCGGAATGAGTGATTCGGATATTGCCGATTCTATCGGCGTGTCGGCATCCGGAAAGGATGAATTTCTGATGAGAGCCAGGCGTTTTGACGAGGCAAAAATAAAAAAAGTTTTTATCTCGCTCGGCAATGCTGACTCCGCCGTGAAAGGCTGGCAGATCGTTTCCGATCATGAGACAATTGTTCTTAATCCGCTTGTTGAAATAGTCGAAGCCGCTTTATTCTGAAATTTCTATTTTCTTTAGTGCGTTTACTAGATTTTCAGGAAGGGCAATCAGTTTTTTTGTTTTGATATCTATTGCAACCATTTCAATTTCGCAGAACACCGCATTCTTCCCGTCTTTCTTTATGATGTAATCCCATACGAAACTCATTTTTGATATTTTTTTTGCGCGGACGGATACTTCGGCTTTATCGAACATCACGAGCTGATTACGGTATTTGATCGACACATCTCTGAGAACCAGCCCGAATGGTGATTCTCCGGTGACGCGGATTGAATTTTCCCTTAGGAATGCCGCACGGGCGCGCTCGCAGAAATAAAGCGCTTTGGGATGGTGAATGATTCCGTAGCAGTCTACGTCTTCAAATTCTACTGTGATACTGTGAATGAATTCAGCCAATGATTTCTCCAATAACTTCGATGAGTTTTTTTATTTCCTGCATTGAGCCTACTGAGATACGCACGTACTGATTCTGAATGTCGCCCTTAAAGTAACGTATCAGTATCATTCTTTCTTTAAGTTCGAGATATAGTTTTTCGGACGGAAAAGAAGCGTGTTTGGTGAAAACGAAATTTCCTTTTGAAGGAACAATTTCAAAACCAAGTGCTTCGAGCCGTTCTTCGAGATACTCCTTGTTGTTGCGGAGCATCTGCATGTTATACTTGAATCCCTTCTGGTCTTTGAGGGCCGCGAGTGCGCCGGCAAGAGCAAGTCTATCGATATTATATGAATCTTTAAGTTTCAAAAATCCCTGTATTATATCCGGGTTTGCGATTGCCAGACCGACACGAAGCCCTGCTAGAGAATATGACTTGGAGAAAGAACGTGTGACTATAAGGTTATCGTATTTGAGAACCATATCGACAGCGCTTCCTCCGTAAAAATCAACATAAGCTTCATCGATGACAAGAAGCCCCTTGAATTTCTGAAGAAAATCCCCGATCTGTTTCACGGTAAGGGATGTTCCTGTGGGATTGTTCGGAGAAGTAAGAATTATGAGATCATATTTTTTCTTTAGAAACAAATCAAGGTCGTAATCGAAGTTATCTGTGAGTGGTACTTTTTCATAATTGATGCCGTTGGCTTCAGCCATTGTGTAATATAGAGAATATGAAGGATAAGCGAAAGCCGCGAGACCCGTTTTTTCGATAAAACCTCTGAATAACAGCGTAAAGATTTCATCAGATCCGTTTGAAACAAAAATATTATTTTCTGAAAATGATCCGCCGAGCAGTGATGCCATTTCTTTTCTGAGAGGATCGGCATTCGGGTTCGGATATTTACGCAGAGATCCGTCGCAGGCGTTTTTTATGGCTTCAAGTACCGGAGGCGTCGGAGGGAAAGGCGATTCGTTGGTATTGAGTTTGATGAACTGCTCGATGTTGTCGGGCTGTTCTCCGGGAAGGTATTCCGTCATAGCTTGAAGCGTCGAATTCCAGTATTTCATATTGCTCACCTTTAATCATGCCGATTTTCATTTTTGCTCCGTGTTTGTCAAATAAGTTATGATTATATAAACAGCTTGAAATATTCGTAACATTACCGTAGTGTTGATTTCTAATACAGTATTGGAGAATTTATGAAAAAATATTTAATATTTCCGGCGCTTTTAATCGCGCTTAATATTTTGGCGGCTGATGATGAGACTGCGAGCAAAATTATTTCCGTGAAGTCATATCAGAATCAGTCGCTCATAGTAAGAGAAACCGAGGTTGAACTGAAGAAGGGAGAGAATACCGTCGTTCTTACATCTCTTCCGAAAGGTCTTTTTGACTGGTCGGTTAAATCTTCCCTGCCGAAAAATTTTGAAGGCAAAATTGTAACAGTATCAGTCGAACAGAAGATGCTTGTAGAAAGATTCCAGAAAAAAGTTCAGGATATTGAAGACAAGCTTAAGGAACTCGCAAAACAGGATCAGCAGTATGTTGATGATCTGGCATCTCTAAAAACTCAGGAGGATTTCGTCGGTTCGGTTTTGAATTTTACGAACATTAATGCCTCCAAGGAGCTTCAGACGCGCATTCCTCAGGTTAAAGTATGGGATGATACCCTGACATATTGCGTATCAAAGAAAAAAGAAATAGCCGCACGCAGACGTCAGATTGAATCAGCGCGCGAGGAATTGGGCAAGGAAATTCAGAAATGGGAGTTTGAACTGATTCAGATCGCGGGAGACAGTTATTATTCAAATTACCAGCTTCTCAATAATGCCCGCAATAAAAATGTGCAGAACATGATGGTTCAGCAGTACGCTGATTCGAATGTGTATTATTCAAGAACAAAATCGATTTTAAAAAATCCTACTCAGGGAACCGATATAGAAAAAAGAATAGTGCTGACTGTTTTTTCTGCCCGAGCAGCAAAAGCCAAGATAGAATTCAGCTACATGATTCCGAATACAAGCTGGAATATGATTTATGACATCCGAGGAAGCCGTGATAACGGCAAGGTCGATCTGACTGTTTACGGCAATGTGTATCAGAAAACCGGCGAAGACTGGAAAGACGTTAAACTCTTTCTTTCAACAGGTGCTCCGTCGAATAATATCGTTTCACCTTATTTTAATCCATGGTATCTTGATATTATAGAAGAAAGAAATTATGATAAAGAGGATGAGTATGTAAGCGCTAAATCTGCAAAGAAAGCAGAACGTCCGATGGCGCTAGCCAAACAGGATTATGCAGATTCGGTCCAAGAAGAGAAAGTTCCGGAAACCGCTATCCGTGAAACCGGCGCATTCATGGAAATAGAACTTCCGCTGACTCAGAGCATATTGTCATCAGATAAACATCAGAAAAAGCTGATTAAAGATTATTCTTTTTCTGCAGGAAAGTCGCTCGGATTGAATTTTGAGCTTTATCTTTGGCAGAGCCGTGAAGCTTTTATAACAGCAGAGATAACTAATTCGACTGAGATACCTTGGCTTCCTGGAGAAGCTCAGATATTTCTTGAAAATGAATATATGGGGAAGATGAATCTTCCGTATATCCCTTCCGGCAAAAAAGAAACCGTAGTTCTCGGAGCCGAACCGCGGATAGCTGCAGAAAAAACTTTGGTTAAAAAATTTGAGGATACTAAAGGAGTTTTCGGCGGAAAAAGACGAATAGTATATTCGTATAAAATAACTGTTGAAAACAACATGAAATCGCAGAATAAAATTATTCTCCGCGACAGAATTCCTGTTTCGCTGAATCAGAAGATATCAGTTGAAATTAAAAATGCTTCGCTCGAACCTTCCGCGAAAGAACCGGTTGACGAAACTGTTTATTCTCAGGGGCAGAGAAAATATATTCTGGATTTAAAGCCGGGCGAAAAGAAAACCATTACCTATGAAGTTGTTGTTTCGTTTGATAAAGAACAAAATGTAAGCGGACTTGAATAATTCAGGAAATCCATTTATGATCCGTTTTAACGGCTTTTCTTAGCATGGAAATATAATCAGCGCGGGGAATAAATTCCCCGCCCATGCTTTCCATATGATCCGTGTGAACCTGTGAATCAATGAAAAGAAAATCTTCGTTTTCAAGCTTGCGGGTCAGGCTAATCAGCGCGAATTTAGAAGAGTTGCTTTCTCTTGAAAACATCGATTCGCCGAAAAAAGCTTTGCCGATTGAAACGCCGTAAAGTCCCCCTGCGAGTTTGCCGTCCTTCCACGATTCAACTGAATGCGCGAAACCCAGCCTGTGAAGGTTTACGTAGGCATCAATCATGTCGTCCGTTATCCATGTCCCTTCGATCCTCATATCCGCGCATGCTGAAATAACTTCTTCAAATGCCGTATCATATCTGACTTCAAATACTTTGCGGTTAATAATCTGCCGCATCGTTTTCGATACTTTGATTTTGTCCGGAAAAAGAACAAACCTGGGATCTGGCGAATGCCATAGTATCGGATCGTTTTCGTCGAACCACGGAAAAATTCCCGATGAATATGCTTCGATAAGACGTTCGGCGGAAAGGTCTCCCGCGAACGCAAGGAGACCATGTTTCGGAGCCTTGAGCGGATTTGGGAAAGCCGGATCTATATCAAGATTTTTTATCATTTGATTCTGTAAAAATAAAGTTTTCGTTTCTAAAATCAACAGTCAGTTTTCCGCCTTTTGAAAGCTTCCCGAAAACTGTAAGTTCCGCGGCAGTCTTAATAATTTCATTTTTTATTACACGTGAAATTTCTCTCGCGCCCATTTCTTCGGAGTAACCGCGCGCGCATATTTCTTCAACGCATTGCTCTGTAAATTCTATTGTAATTTTTTTCTTTTTAAGACGTGCAGTAAACTGATCAAGATTTTTTTTCGCGATGCGCAATGCCATTTCTTTGTCAAGGGCGTTGAACCTGATAACCGAGTCTATACGGTTTCTGAATTCAGGGGAGAATATTTTTTTGAGAGCATCATCAACCGCGCCGGTGTTGTTTTTTCCTGAAAATCCGATTGTCTTTTTTTCAAGATCGCGCGCGCCGGCGTTTGAAGTCATGATGATGATTGTATTTCTGAAATCGGCTTTGCGTCCGCTGTTGTCTGTGAGCGATGCGTAGTCGAGAATCTGAAGCAGTGTGTTGAAAATATCCTCATGAGCTTTTTCGATTTCATCAAGAAGAAGAACCGCGTGAGGTGTGCGGCGTACTGCTTCAGTAAGAAGGCCGCCTTCTTCATAACCGACGTAGCCCGGCGGCGAACCGATAAGTCTGGCGACGGAATGTTTTTCCTGATATTCGCTCATGTCAAAACGGTGAAGCGTGAGAGAAAGATATTCCGCAAGCTGTTTGGCGAGTTCAGTCTTCCCAACGCCGGTCGGCCCAACAAAGAGCATTGATGCAACGGGTTTCTTTTCTTCGGAAAATCCGGCGCGTGATGAAATTACTGCGCTTGAAATTTCTTCTATCGCTTTATCCTGACCGAAAATCAAACCTGAAAGATGAGCATTGAGGTTTTTTAGCTTATCCGATTCGTTCGTTTTTACGGCTTCTTCTGAGATATTGTACGAGCGGCTCATAGTTTTTATAATATCAGAGGGATTGATAACAGCTCGTTCGGTTGTTTTGTTTTTTATAGCAGCTGAAGCTCCGGCTTCATCAATGACGTCAATTGCCTTGTCGGGAAGCTTGCGTTCGGCAATATATTTTTCAGATAGTTCAACAGCTGTACGAAGTGCTCTGTCCGTGTATGCTACATTGTGGTGATCCTCGTATCCTTTCTTGATCCCCTGAAGTATTTTGTACGCGTCTTCAGTGCTGACTTCATCAATGTCGATCTTGGTGAATCTGCGGAGAAGCGCTCTGTCTTTTTCAATTGTCTTTCTGAATTCTTCAAACGTTGTTGAACCGATAACTCGGATCTTTCCTCCGGCTAGAGCCGGTTTTATGATGTTGGAAATGTCGAGATGTCCGCCTGATACAGATCCGGCTCCTACGATGGTGTGAATTTCATCGATGAATAGAATTGAGTTTTTCTCGGCTTCGATTTCGTTTAAAAGTTTTTTCAAGCGGTCTTCAAAGTCGCCTCTGAATTTTGTTCCGGCAAGAAGTGCGCCGACATCAAGAGAGAAAATCTTTGCCGACTGAAGAACTGATGGAACATTAGATGAAGCAATTCTGAGGGCGAGTCCTCCGGCGATAGCAGTTTTCCCGACGCCGCTTTCTCCGACGAAAATGGGATTGTTTTTGAAGCGCCTGCAAAGAACATGAATCGTTTTGTCGAGAATGTCCTCTCTTCCGATCAGGGGGTCAATCTCTCCGCGTGAGGCTTTTGCCGTGAGTTCTTCGGTGAATTTCGAGAGAACTGATTTTGAAGTAGGAACTTCTTTTATTTTTTCTTCAGCGCTTTCTGCCTCATTGTCTTCTGGAAAGCCGTTTTCTGTAACAGCGTTTAATATGTCGAGTTTTTCAACGCCTTGCTTTCTGAAAAGGTATGCGGAATATGATTCATTTTCATCGAATATTGAAGCTAAAATATCGCCAAGATCAATTTCTTTTTTCTGTGAAGATATAACGTGAGAATAGGCTCTTTCGAAAATATTCTGAAGGGAAAATGTTTGAACCGGATTGGATGAATTTTCACCCGGTTCAAATTTTTCTTTGAGAAAATTGTTTAGCTCCGTTCTCATTATTTCAGTATCGCACCCGGCAGTTTCTAATAAAGTATTTGCAGAATCGAAATGAAGCGCGGCATAAAGCACATGTTCAGGTGAAATATATTCGTGCTTGCGGTATTCTGCTTCCTTGAATGCCGATTGAAGAATCAGGCTCAGTTCGGTATTGATATTCATGCTTCCTCTATTCTACAGCGTAATGGAAAACCATTTTGCTTGGCGGCATTTTTAACCTGCATTACTTTCGTTTGAGCTATGTCATAGGTATATATCCCGCATTCCCCGAAACCGCCCCGGTGAATATCAAGCATAATAGCGGTTGCTTCCTCTGCTGATTTGCGGAATACCCTCATCAGAATCTCAACGACAAACTCCATTGAAGTGAAATTGTCATTCAGCATAATTACTTTGTACATAGAAGGTTCTTTTATTTCTGTTTCTTCGAGAAATCCTGTTGAACTTTCAGAAGAATGCTGGTTATTGCTCATTGTTCCGTCCGGTTAAAATCATTACTTTATTCTTAAAACATTATTTGAATCTGATTAATAATAACAATTTCAGCCGGATATTGTCAACTATATTGGCGGAACAAGACATCTTGAAATTTTTCTTCTTGACAGTTTTTGTTTTTAGCGGAATGGAAATTACATGATGATATTGAAAATGGAAAGAATACTATTTGCCGCAATATTTATACTAAACGCAAATTGTGCGCGTGATCCGGAATATTTTCCAAAGGAGAACTGGAGAAGCTCAAAACCGGAAGCTCAGGGTCTTGATTCGAAAAAAATTTCTGATATGATCAGAGTTTTGCGAGATAATGATAAAGTTCATTCTGTTGTAATAATACGAAACGGATTTATTGTCACCGAAAAATACTTTGAGGAATATGATCGTGATACAAAAGAGAATTTAGTTTCGGTTACGGACAGTGTCGTTTCTCTTTTAACCGGTGTTGCTATTGAAAAAGGGAAATTTGATAACACGAAGCAAAAAATAGATTCTTTTTTTGATCTTAAAAAATATTCCAATTCAAGTTTGAAAAAGAATGAGATTACAATTGAAAAACTTTTAACCATGACTTCCGGAATTGATTGGAAGTGGAGGCTTGATCCGGCTAACACCTCACACATGATTCTTTCCGGCGATTCTATGAGATATGTTCTTGATTTTCCGATTGAAGAAAACCTTCCGGAGCGTTATAATTACTGTTCTGCGAATTATCAGATTATTTCAGGATTACTAACGAAGGCATGCGGCGAAAACATTTCAGCATTTTCTGATAAGAATCTTTTTTCTTTGATCGGAATAAAGAACTATGTGTGGCTTGCTGATTCAAAAGGTGTAAACTGGGGCAGCTTCGGTCTTTATCTGCGGCCGGTTGATTTGGCAAAAATCGGTTATCTTATTTTAAAAAAGGGGAAATGGAAAGACAAACAGATAGTATCTTCCCGATGGATTGAAGAATCGTTGAAACCTCGTGTAAAATGCAATTATTTTCCTGATGATACTGCTTCATACGGCTATGGCTGGTGGACAGAACCTTTTGGATTTTCAGCTAAGGGTTGGGCCGGAAATTATCTTTTTGTATTACCTGATTATGACATGGTGATAGTGGTTACTGGTGAAACCAGATATTTTGTATTTGATCAATTTTCTAAACAGCCTGTATCATTTTGGGGAGAGCTCCGTGACGGACCGACGAAAAGCTATGTCGCTGAAGTCGTTTCGACGATGCTTCTGCCGGGAATATCAAAAAAGTGATTGTTTGTTCTGAAACTAATTTTCCATTAGAATTTTCACGGCTGCGAAACAGTGGATGCCGTTTTATATTTGTAGTAGACTACGAAATGAAAAGCTTGATTCTCTGTCCGACTGATGAATGTGCTTTGAACGGCATTTTTTATTACGTTCGCGGTGAAACCAATGCTTCTTTCGATACGGAAATAAAGGCGGATATTATGAGCATTTTCCCGCCGGATTACGCGGAATACAATTTTGCTTTTGAAAAGGTTATGAAGAATATTGTTTCTGGAAATTCATATCTTTCAAATTTGACATTCCGATCCGAAATTGAAACTCAAAACTCTTTGGATGATATTTTTATTTCATCATCAGCTCCTTATAAACTTTTAATTCGTGATAAGTTCACAGTTTTTTCACCGGAAATATTTGTAAAAATAAACGGGAAGGAAATAAAGACTTTTCCGATGAAAGGTACTATTTCTTCGGATTATCCCGATTCTCTAGAAAAGCTTATAAATGATGAAAAAGAGCAGGCTGAACATTTGACAGTTGTGGATCTCTTGCGTAATGACTTGGGGATAGTCTGCGAAAATATCAATGTGGAGCGATACCGTTATGCTGAGAAAATATCATTTAATGACGGAGGTATTTTTCAGACGAGCTCTGAAATAAAAGGTATTCTTCGGAATGAATACTATGAAGACTTCGGAAATCTTTTACTTCAGATTCTTCCGGCAGGTTCGGTGACCGGTGCTCCCAAGAAAGAGACAATTTCAATACTTAAAGGTGCTGAAAATTATGACCGCGGTTTTTATACCGGCGTATTTGGTATTTGTGAAGGAGATTATCTTGACAGCTGTGTTATGATCCGCTTTATAGAAAAGAAAAAGGATAAACTATATTTTAAAAGCGGCGGCGGGATTACCGTTTACAGTAATCCTGAAAAGGAATATGAAGAACTCATTAGAAAAATATCCATTCCGATTCATAGAGACAGTTAGAATAGAAAATGGAATTCTCTGTAACTTTGAATCGCATAATGCGCGTATAGCTTCTACTTTTGCAAAGTATTTTCCGCTCAGTGATCCTTTTGTAATTAAGGACATTCAACTTGATTCTGTTCCGGTAAAGGGCAAATATAAACTAAGAATAGTTTATTCCGGAGATGATCGAAATATTTCTGTTGAAAAATATGCAGTAAAAAAAATTCGTTCTGTATTGGCAGTTGAATGTAGTGACGCAGAATATTCTTTTAAACATGAAGACCGTTCGTTGTTTTCTTTTTTAAAGAATAATGATTTTGATGAAATAATTGTTTTAAAAAAGGGTATGGTTACTGATTCATCTTTTTCAAACCTTGCATTTTATGATTCGGGAAAATGGTACACTCCTGAAAAATTTCTTCTTAATGGAACTATGCGGCAGAAACTCCTGGCTGATAAAATTATTTATGAAAAAAAGATTCCGGCAGAAGATATAAAAAAATATGAGAAAATATCCTTTATAAATTCAATGCTTGATCTTGGTGAAAGCTGTATAGGTACGGATAAAATAGTATTGAATTGATAGAGTGACTATTCGAGTTTAATTGTTGTCCGTGTATGCAAAGTTCGAGTCTTTTCAATAAATTCAGATTGAATTTGGTAAAAAACCGGATAGTTATCCACTTTAAAAATAAAAGTCGAATACCAAAATTGGTTTTCTTTCGGTTGTAATAAATATTTTTCAAACCACTCATTCAGCATCAGGGAAACTGACAGTTTATTCGTTTTTCTTAGTTCTATACATGCCTCATATAATTCCGGATCGATTGAAAAGTGGATAACTATGTATTTTTTTCCGCGATTTTGGTATTTTACATTAGAAAAAGTTTTTAAACGGTTTTCAAAAACCCGGGAATTTACCATGCTTCTTAGTGCAGTATGAATTAACTTGGACTGTTTCATTTTCCTTTTACGGCAAGCCGTTGCGATAATTACAAAATATTTTTTCTCTATAAGAGCTGTTGTTCTTAAGTTTTTCATGGTTGCCCCATGAGTAATAACGGAATTTAAAAAAAAATTTTCGCGATTGAGAATATTTTTTTAATTAGCAGCTTCATTTAAAGATTTTATAACAGCTAAAATTTTAACAGTTATATTGATGCTGATTGCCCCATATTGTTTTAAAAAACTTGACATTTTTTGCGAATAATTTATTATGTACTTAGTTGGTTCCCAGCGCCTCAAGTAATCAAAAAAATGGAGTTTATGTATTTTTCGTAATAATCCCGTGTTCCGGCATTCCGCCATTTTTCCGCATATTCCCTATAAAGGCGTAAATTGAAATAATACATTCATCTTATAAAAGGTATATATGAGTACAGAAAACGAACTCGAAAAAAACGAAACTATTCAAGAATCTCCGCAAGTGGAAGAAGCTGCTTCTGATGAAGTTACTACCGAGCGTAAACCACGAAGGCATTCACGCAATTACAATAATGTAAATAACGGAAACAACGCTCCCGTTGCTCCGCAGGCTCCAGCGCAACAGCCGAGTACAGCAGTAGAGAAGCTCGATTTGGCTGAACTGAAGAAACGCACTATCAATGAGTTGCTATCTCTTGCAAGGGGCATGGGAGTTGAAGGTATTTCCGGTCTGAAAAAACAGGATCTTATTTTTCAGATTTTGAGAAGTCAGACTGAAAAAAACGGAAATATTTTTTCTTCGGGTGTTCTTGAAATTCTGCCGGAAGGTTTCGGGTTTTTACGTTCACAAAACTACAATTACCTTCCTGGTCCGGATGATATATATGTTTCTCCATCTCAGATTCGTCTTTTTGGTTTAAGAACAGGTGATTATGTAACCGGTCAGATCCGTCCGCCGAAGGATGGAGAAAGGTTTTACGCATTACTCCGTATTGAAGCCGTAAACTATGATAATCCTGAAAAGCTTCAGAAACGTATTCTTTTTGATAACCTTACACCGATATATCCCAATAAACGTATAAATCTAGAAACAACCAGTGAAAATATAGATACAAGAATAATCAATATCATGACTCCTCTCGGGAAAGGTCAGCGTGCACTTATCGTTGCTCCGCCGAGAACTGGGAAAACTATTCTCCTCCAGAAAATTGCAAATGCAATCACAACCAATCACCCTGAAGTTTTTCTTATCGTACTTCTGATAGACGAACGTCCGGAAGAAGTAACAGATATGCAGCGTTCCGTTCAGGGCGAAGTCGTTGCGTCTACGTTCGATGAGCCTGCTCAGCGTCACGTTCAGGTGTCCGAAATGGTCATCGAAAAAGCAAAAAGACTTGTTGAGCATGGAAAAGATGTTGTCATTCTTCTTGACTCGATTACGCGACTTGCGCGTGCATATAACCAGGTTGTTCCTACCTCAGGCAAAATTCTTTCGGGCGGTGTCGATTCAAACGCGCTTCATAAGCCTAAAAGATTTTTCGGAGCTGCTAGAAACATCGAGCAGGGCGGATCTTTAACTATTATCGCTACTGCCCTTGTTGAAACTGGAAGCCGAATGGATGAGGTAATTTTCGAGGAATTTAAAGGTACAGGAAACGCAGAATTACATCTTGACAGAAAACTGGCCGAAAGAAGAATATACCCTGCGCTTGATGTCAACAAGGCAGGAACCCGCCGTGAGGAGCTTCTTCTCGAGGAAGAAGAGCTTCAGAAGCTCTGGGTGCTCAGAAAATTCATTTCCACTATGAGCCCGAGCGAGGTCATGGAGCTGTTAATTGACAAAATGAAAGCAACAAGAAGCAACAGAGCCTTTTTTAAGGCAATGAATTCTTAAGAAAATATAAGGAGAAAATATATGAAAGACGGAATCCATCCTGAATACCACGAAACCGTAATCAAATGCGCTTGCGGAAACGAAGTTAAGACACGTTCCACCCTTAAAGATGTTAAGGTGGAAATTTGTTCTGCTTGTCATCCTTTCTATACAAAGGAACAGAGACTTGTTACAACTACTGGTCGCGTGGAAAAATTCAAAAAGAAATACAACATCAAATAAGAATCTTAACGCCGCTTATGCGGCGTTTTTTATATGTTCGGGCATTATTTGATCATTTTACAGGCTTTAATTGCTTTTTTGTTATTTCTATCTTCGACTATTCCATCACTTTATGCTTGCAAAATTAAATGACCGGGATTGACTTTTGATATGCAGAATCTTTTAACAGTTTATGAATTATCCCAGCGGATAAAAACCTGTGTGGATAACAATCCGCTTTTATCCAACGTATGGGTTAAAGGCGAAATTACCGGCATAACATATCATTCTTCGGGAAATATATACTTCACACTAAAAGACAAAGACAGCCTGATCAGTGCGGCGTTTTTCCGCTATATGAATTCCAAACTCAAGTTTAAACTTAACGAAGGACAGAGCATCATCGCGCTTGGAAGCGTAGTCATCTATGACAAGCGCGGAAGCTATCAGCTTAAAGTCGCCGACATCATGCTTGAAGGTGTCGGTGAAATTCAGCTTATGCTTGATGAACTGAAAAAGAAGCTAGCGAAGGAAGGGCTTTTTGACGCATCGAAAAAACGTCCTTTTCCGTTTCTTCCCAAGCGTATCGGAATTGTGACTTCACCAACTGGTGCCGCTTTGCGTGATATTCTAAAGGTTGCACTAAGAAGATATCCCAATCTTGAAATAATTCTGGCACCTGCGAAGGTGCAAGGAAGCGATTCTCCTAAGAGCATCATCAAGGCTATAAGGGAGCTCAACCGCGAGAAATGGAATGTTGATCTCATAATCGCCGGACGCGGCGGAGGTTCTGTCGAGGACCTTCTTCCTTTTAGCGATGAAGGCGTTGTGCGCGCATTTGCTGAATCCCGCGTTCCTATAATTTCAGCAGTCGGGCATCAGATCGATCATCCGATTTCTGATGAGGCGGCGGATTATGCAGCTCCTACTCCGTCCGCTGCTGCCGAATTTGCGGTTCAGGACAAGTCTCAGCTTTCAGCATCAGTACTGCAATTTTCCCGCCGGATGGATTATGCTTTGCGGAAAATAATATCTTCTGCCGACGGCCGTCTCGTTAATGTTGAAACTAAAAAAATATTTACAGAGCCCAAAGCCGCATTTGAGTTTAAGGAGTACGAACTTGACCGCATAAGCGAATCTCTTCATTATGCCCTAAATGAAAAGCTTAGGGATTCGTCAGCGCGTTTGGATAAATGTTCTCGTTTTGAAAAAGATATGATTTTAATTACACGATCAAAAGAAATGCTCTTTGCTAAGGGAGCGGAACTTCTTGAAAAGCTTTCACCGCTTTCGACCATTGCGCGCGGTTATTCTGTTCCACTCGATTCGGCCGGAAGAATAATAAACTCAGTTGACAAAGCGAAGCAGGGGGAAAATATCAAACTGCTTCTTTCGGACGGTTCTCTCGGATGCTGTGTAAATTCCGTAAATAAAGGAGATGTTCTTGGAAAAGAAAAAGAAAAAAACTGAAGAAACAAAAACTTTTGAATCCGCGCTGGAAGAACTTGAAGATATCGCATCCGAACTAGAAACTGGGGATCTCGGACTCGATGAGGCGCTAGGAAAGTATGAGAAAGGCGTTCAGCTTTCACGCTTCTGCCGGAAGAAACTGGATGAAGCCGCCAGAAAAATTGATATTCTGCAGAAGCAGGGTGATGAAATAATTTCAAAACCCGTGAAGCTTAAGGATGATGAAGGCGAAATCGAAGATGGCGAGGATGTGCAGGGGGAACTGCTTTGAAAAAAATATTTGCTGTATGTTTTCTGTTTTTATTGGCATCATGTTCCAAAAAAGATCCGGTCGTTTTTTGCGAGGGAACGGACACAGACGGTAAGCCTGTAAAAATAGGAAAGGTTTTCACGACTGGAATGATTACTGTTTACGGAAAATTTTCATCCCCTTTCGGAACTGAAAATGTAACCATCAAACTTTATGATACCGAAGATGGTGATATTCTGCCGGAAGAAAC
>JAKJGA010000129.1 GCA_022704645.1 Spirochaetota bacterium | reverse complement strand
ATAAACCGGAAACGACCATATGATAAAATCTGCTCCGCGTACAGAATCAATTACCGCATCAAAACGGGCGGCGTCTTTTTCAATAGCATTAATCATCGAACCGATATTTTCAACTGCCCATTGATGCTCCGGAAATTTCTTCATAAGAAATTTGGAATACTGCATTGTAACACTGTCTTCTCCCTTCGGACTTCCGTGCAAAACCAATATCTTCATTTTTTTCCTCCATTTTTTACTTTTTCAGAAATAATTGCATCACCGATCATATTCATTGATGTTTTTATAAATTCATCAGCATTCACCTTGTAATGCTTTTCGAGTGAGTCGCCGCAGGACGCGACAAAATCGAGAACACCGTTTGATGAACTCATTACATATAAAGCCGCTGTAACCGGATCTATATCTTTTCTTAAAGTACCGTCTTTACGCCCCTCTACAAAACTGTCTGACATCAGCGAAAAAACTTCCGACCAGTATTTCTCAATTTTTACGCGATATTCTCCGGGCTGTTCGACACCGCCGAACCGGCGCATCGATAGAATCTTGAAACTGGCATTATATTCGCGGTAAAAATGAACATAGGCATCACCGATTGCACTTATTTTATCCAATCCGGTTTTGTTATTAACGAAAACCTCATTAAAAATCCGAAACAGAATTTCTGATGCTCTCAAAATCACAGCGGCAAAAAGCTCATCCTTAGTCGGAAAGTAGCTGTAAACAGATTTTTTTGTAAATTCTGCCGAAGCGGCTATTTCATCCATTGTCGCTAAATCATAACCTCTGTTGATGAACACTTTTTCGGCCGCATCAAGAATAAGCTCCCTTCTTAATTCTTTTTCCTTTTCACGTCTCGATTTCATTATATTCACCTTTATTATTTTTTTCTCTTTTCGTATATCTAGTATACTCGCAGTATACTTTTTGTCAAGTATTTTTCACTCGCACAATCCTTTCTTGCGGAAAGCTTTTTCCGTAAGGCAATAACCGGTTTAACCGCAAGGTCTCTTGAAATTTAATTGACCCGTTCGATTAAATAGTTCATAATAAATTCAGGAATCAATAATCAGGCTTCTGTTTATTACGTGAAGGCAGCAAATAGCGATTATTTCGGAGTACCAAAGAGTGAGAACAAACACGGAAAAGCACACAATAGGATTTCTGACCTTTGATATAGCCGGCACCTACAATAACACAATGTGGCGCCATTTATTTAATGCCGCCCGCAATAGAAATATTGAAATGATAACCTTTTGCGGCGGAGTCCTTCTTGACGAAAGCATTCTTCACCGGCAATGGAATAAAATATACGATCTGGCATCTGCTCAGCGAATTGACGGACTGATAGTACTTTCAGCCTCACTGTCTCAAAGCTGCGGGAAAGACAAACTGTCGGAATTCCTTAAACGCTTTTCACCCATACCCGTTGTCAGCATCGGCGTCGAACTGGAAGATGCAGTATCCATTCTTCTTGATAACAAAGAAGGAATGCGCCAAATTGTCAGCCACATGCTTGATGAACACGACGCATCTAAAGTGCTTTTTCTTGCCGGTCCGCAAAACAACGACGAAGCACATTTACGTCTATCGGTTTTCAGGGATGAAATGACTAAACGGGGGCTTCCGGTTAACGATGAATTAATCCGTCATGTATCTTATAGATACGATCTGGCAATTGAAGCTGTTGAAGAAGTAATTAAATCAGGAATTGCTTTTGATTCCATAATAGCAGTAAATGACGACAGTGCACTGGGAGCTTTCGATGTACTTAAAAAACACGGCATAAAAGTTCCGCATGAAATTTCACTTAGCGGTTTCGACAATACGGATCAATCGCAATGCAATGCCGTACCGCTGACTACGGTTCAACAGCCGCATAGAGAGATGGCAGAAAGCGCACTTGAAGCAATGCGTTCTGTTTTGTCAGGAGATAAAGTTGAAAAACGCCGTTTGATACCGGCAAAACTTATCATAAGGAATTCATGCGGATGCATATTAAATAATTATATCTCGCAAAAAGATTACATAGCAGGCAAAAAAACAAAACAGGAAATTATCCAAAGTACAGTTTTTACCAAACCGGATAATTTTGATATATTACAAAAGCATTTTGAAGAATTTATGAGTAATGATGATTCTTCAAAACTGCTTTATTTATTTAATGAAGAATTACTTTCTTCATTAGAAAATAACGGTAATGATGAAGTTTTCACCGGATGGCATAATTTTCTAACAGCATGGAACGCAGATATTCTTGAATCTTCAGATTATAACAGCATTCAGAAAAATTCAGCCGCATTCTTCTTTGAAAGCGCGCGCTTCATGATTATCGAAGCGGAAAAAAACCTGTTTGCAGCAAAGCGGCTTGAAACACAGAAAAAAGATTATCTTTTTATACTTTTCAGCTCTTATTTTTCTCCCCTGATTGACATGAAAAATTATTTAAATCACATCTCAAGAGAATTACCGAAATTCGGAGTAACATCTTTCTTCATTTCACTATTTTGCGACAAGGAACTTTCAAAATCAAAAATTGTACTATATTATCTGCCGAACGGAAACACATACTGGAATATTGACGGAAAAGAATTCCCGAGCAATGAACTTTTACCGGAAGAATGCACAATAGGCGGTTCTTCAAATCTGGTCATAGAACCTCTTTTGAATTATGAGGAAATCATCGGATATTTTGTCTTTCAGCTGGCAGAACCTGCCGAAATCATTGAAAACATCCGCCAGCTTGTATCAAACTCGTTTTTAAGCATACTGCTGGCCCAGGAAGTTATCAAAGATAAACAACTCAAAACTCTTCTTCAGAATCTCGAAACCAAGCAGGAACTGCTCGAAGAAGCCTATCATTCACTGAAGGAAAATCAGGAGAAAATGCTCGTCATAGACAAGATGGCATCACTCGGAAAAATGACTGCAGGCATTGCTCACGAAATGAATACTCCTGTCGCATCCATCAGAACTTCTCTCTCTGAAATATCAAGACTTACAGAAGAATATGATAAATCAATCGGAGATCCTGATGTAAGTGATGATGATCACCGCGAAATTGCCGCAGAAATAAAACACTCGCTGAATCTGGCAGAAAAAGCCGCAGAGAAAGCAGCCTCTTTCGTTCACGGCATCAAATCGCAAACGCGTGACCTTGATCCAAAAGACCGCTTCCATTTCAATGCCGTAGAAGTAATACGCGAAACTCTGCTTTTGCTCAGCCATTCTCTAAAGCAAAGCAAATGCGAAATTAAATTGACCTTCGAACGGGACTACATTGAAATAAACGGAGTTCCGGGGAGGCTTTCTCAGGTAATCACAAATCTTGTCAATAACGCAATCGAAGCATGTCCGAACGACGGAAGCGGTAAAATTGAAGTAAGCATTATTGAAACAGAAAAAGAAGTGATTCTCAGTGTGACTGATAACGGCAGCGGAATAAGCAAGGAAAACCTGACAAAAATATTCGACCCGATGTTCACAACGAAACCTTTTGGTGTGGGAACAGGACTAGGTCTCACGCTGGTTCACAATATCGTATGTGCAGAATTCGGCGGAAGCATTGAAGTCACTAACGGCATCAATGGAGGAACAAAGTTTATTATTCATCTCAAGTCGGATCAGGAGGATCACATTGGCTCGAAAATATAAACTCAGCTCTGAGAAAGGCGGCGAAATTCTTCTGGTGGATGATAATCTTGAATATCTCGAAGCAACACGCTTACTCCTTTCACGGGAAGGACACAATGTCACAACTGCTCCGGGAGGAGCGGAAGCTCTGGCAATTCTTGAAAAATCATCTTTTGATTTGATTCTTCTCGATTATTTTATGCCCGGCATGACAGGTGAAGAATTTGTCGCAGAACTCCGCAAAAAAAATAAAATAATTCAGATAATACTTCAGACTGGATACGCATCAGAACATCCTCCGCGCGAACTGCTTCGCAGACTCGACATTCAGGGATATTTCGACAAAAGCGAGGGACCGGACAGGCTTCTGTTGTGGGTTGATGTAGGGCTCAAATCCGCCAATTCTATAAAACAAATCAGCAAAAGCCGCGAGAGCCTTAACTACATTCTGAATGTTACGCCGGATCTTCACCGCATTCAGCCTTTAGAAGAACTTCTTAACGGAATTTTAATTCAGATAATGGGTCTTCTCGGTGTCGGAAATTCTTTTTTGGCTGTATTCGGCGACAACAACTCGATGAATGTTGAACAGCATGAAGATTCGTTTCTTGCGATGATGGATGAAGAGGCAGGTCTTATAATTCAGGCGGCAACAGGACGCTTCAATCCCAAGCATCATATAAAGGATTTTCTTGAAGGAAACGAAACTGAAATCATTGGAAAAGCTCTCAACGAAGGAATCGTTTACGTCAAAAACGGCAGAACAGCCATACCTCTAAGAGTTGCCGATTATAATGTCGGAGTCGTCTATGTAGACCGAGAAATAAGCCTTGAAGACGACGTTTCGCTTTTGAATGTATTCGCCAATCAGGCTGCCGTTGCAATTCACAATTCACGTCTGCATCAAATCGCAACGATTGACCCTCTCACGGGAGTCTATGTAAGGGGATTTTTCTTTCAATGTCTTCTTCGCGATCTTCGGGGAGCATTCCGCAACAACTATCCTCTCGTTCTGATGATGGTTGATGTTGATAATTTAAAAAATATCAATGATGAGCACGGTCACATTGCAGGAGATCAGGCAATAGCCCTTATAGGGCGATCACTTCTTAAGGCAACAAGAAACACGGATGCTGTAGGCCGTTACGGAGGAGACGAATTTACTGTTCTTTTACCGCAGACAAATTTTGACAATGTTGAGATTGTTCTCAACCGTTTCTACAGCCAGCTTACAGATAACCCCATAAACGTCAACGGTGAGCCTCTTACGATCAAATGCTCAATCGGAGTCGGACTTCTTAATTCACCTGATTTCGATGTCAATGAAATGCCAAAACCCATACCTCAGAGCTATTTTCAGAATATGGCTGAGGCATTTATCGATTTCGCAGATCATGCCCTCTACAAAGCCAAGACAAGCGGCAAAAACCGTTTTATGCTGTCAGAAAACAGTCTAAAATGGCATAAGGATACAGAGTAACGCGAAAAAACCGGCTCAATGAGCCGGTTTTTATTTATTCAGAAA
>JAKJGA010000128.1 GCA_022704645.1 Spirochaetota bacterium | reverse complement strand
TGAAAGGCGAACTTTCACTTGACTATGCAGTCGAAATGATTAAACATGACACACGGCGGTATGCTAAAAAGCAGATCATCTGGATGAGAAGAAAGGATTATTATCTTCCTTTCGATTTCCGCGATTATTGCGGGATTTCTGAAAAAGTATCGGAATTTATAAAGTGATTCTTTGTTCGGTTAGGAGGTTCGATGACCAAGCAGGTAAAAAATCTTCAGGATGCTTATCTCAATTGCGCAAGAAAAGAAAAGCTTGATCTTACTATATATCTTACGAACGGTGTGCCGCTTCAGGGAAAAGTTGTAAGCTTCGACAGTTTCACTGTTCTTATTGAAATAGATAAGAAGCAGAATTTAATTTACAAACATGCCATATCCACTATAGTTCCGTCACGGCCTATACATCTCAGCGAGGCTGCGGAAGACTGACATGAGGAAAATTAAAAGACTCATAATGCTTGTACTCGTCATATATCTCGGGTATTCTGCATATAGAGGATCTTTTTTTGTTTCGTCAGGATATATCGGAATACTTGAATTTAAAAAAAGCCGGGATCTTTATCTTCCCGGATACCATTTCAGTACTCAGGCGGCTTTTTCCGGTGATTTTTCATTCCGGAAACTTCCGCTTTCGGGAAGAGCAGTGTGCGAATTTTCGGCACCGCTTCCGACTCTCGAAAGACTCGATGACAATTATTTAAAAATCCGTTCTATAGCTTCCTTTTCATATTCACTTGATATCTCGGCTTTTTCCTTTAATGCAGGGTCTGAGCCTCAGAAAATAGCAGAATCCGAATTTGAACGTTCAGCTTCTATGATTCTGAAAAAAATCTCATACGAAAATTTTGCGTCTTCGTTTTCATCCGAGAAGTTCCTTTCTGTATGGAAAGAAAATAGCGGAAGTATCGCCGAAGAGATTTCATCGGTTATGAAAGGCCGCGGAATTACCATATCTTCCATTGAAATAGGAAGTCCTGTTTTCCCTTCGGATGAACGTTATACGGAAGTTGCCCGATATGCTTCAGAAATTGAAAAGTCAGAATTATTCGCAGCTGTTTCCCGAGAACGTGAAGCTTCTGAAAGAAATATGACCGAGTACAGGCTTAAGAAGTTCGGAGATGAGCTTGATATAATTTCGTCCAGAATAAAGGATAATCCTTCTTTGCTGAAGTATCTCATTTTTAAGAATTTTTCCGGCGGGGTTAATCCGGCGCTTTATGATTTAAATTCAGCCGGCTTTATTGATTCATTGTTGGCTGAAGAAAAAAAAGCCGTTTCTGGTCAAAATAATGAGGCGAGAAAAGATATTGACAATTTTAAGTGATATTATTCCCTTAACCGAAATTACGAAGATATTATGTTTATATAAGGAGAATTTATGCCTTGCGGTAAAAAGAAAAAAAGAAGAAAGATTGCTAATCACAAAAGAAAAAAGAGAAGAAGACTTAATAGACACAAGAAGAAGTAATTTACGGGAGCATGTCTCCCGTTTTTTTATCAAATTAAATAAGTGCGGGGCTTATGCGGGGTAAAACCTTTCGGGATCAAAACAAGGTCGTTGAGGAAACTAAATCCAGAAATGATTATTGGAAGCGAAGGCCTTCTGAAATAAGAGGCTATCAAAAAGCTTTTTATATCAATGGAACGGACGGATCCTATGTCCGTGTGGATTATAATCTCAAAGACAAAAAAATCCGTCTTTATGTTGAAGACGCTTCTGAAGGCGGAATAGCTTATTATTCGGTAATTTCCAAAGGAAATATCGAAGTTGAAAAAAATCTCGCCACAGGCCGCAGCGGAAACCTTTCTCATAAATTTCAGCCCCTTGCATCCTTAATCGCCACATTGCCGCACAAAGAAGTTGTTGCGATGTTCGGAGACTGTTACGGTATATCGAATGCCTTCAAGGATATAAGAGAAGCTGTTAAACGGAAAAAACTCGAACAGACCCGTGAAAAATATTTTGTTGAAGGTAAAAGAGCTCCTCTCTTTGGAAGTTTCAGTTCGTCCAAACATTTGTCATGGATTGATGTAATAGATGTTATTATTGCTGCCGGAGCCGGTTTTGCAATTTATAAGCTTTCAGGTTCTCATTATCAGGCCTGCGGTGCCGTCGTTGCTTTTCTAGGAATAATGGCCGGCGGAGTCGATATTCTTATGCGTAAGCGTGAGCCTATTTTTTCGAAAATAATTCTGCTTTTGACTTCAGGAGCAGGACTTTACATTTTCGGCAGATTTTTTGATTAAAATAGTACTTGAAAAAAAACTCTCAAGGTAATATATTTAACGCTCTGATGTTTCAATTAATGCAGGAAGAGTCATATGTTTAAAAAGGCTGAAAAATCATCTTTATCTTCAATGCAGGTTGTTTGTTTTAAGATAGGATCCGAAGAATACGGAATTGAAATTCTGAAGGTTCAGGAAATTCTTAAACTTCCTAAAATAACAAAGCTTCCGAAATCAGCCGATTTTATCATAGGAGTAATCGACTTGCGCGGTCAGGTTATTCCAATAATTGATTTGAGCAGACGCTTCGGAATTTCCGACAAGCAGGAATCCTCTAACCTGAGGGCAATTGTCGTTGATATTAATGGAAAGAAAGTCGGTCTTGCTATTGATTCAGTCAGTCATGTCGTTAAAGTTGACAGCCGTGATATTGAACAGGCTCCGCCGATTGTAAAAGGAATTTCCGGCAAGTATATTGTCGGAATTGCAAAAGTCGAAAGCGGTTTTGTCGTAATTCTTGATATCAATCAGATTTTTTCACATGATGAGCTTGGTATTATCGGAAATATTAAAGCCGCTGTTTAATAGGCGGCTATCAGTATTGTTTCGATTTCATCGCTGTTAAGAACTCTCGGTGCGTTTTCCATAAAAGGATATTTGACTGCAATCTCTGCAATAGCCTTAAATTCATTTTTTGTTATTCCGGCTGATGATAATCTTTGCGGAATGTCCAGATTTATTCCGATTCTTCTGACTCCCTCAATTGCCTTGATCGCGGCTTCAATTACGGTGATTTCCTTTACATCTTCATCCATAACTTTTGCCATCTGGACGTATTTTCCCGGTGATGATGTCAGGTTAAATTCCATGACATGCGGCAGAATAAGTCCCATCCATTTTTCAATCGGAGTTGCGGTTTTGGAAGCAATTGCGCATGAAACCGACATTGTAACCGAAAGAGCAGAAAGAGAAAAAGCCGTTCCTGCAAGAACAGAAGCAACCGAAATTGGATAGCGAAGTGAGGGATTGTGGTTGTCTCTGTACGCATTTTCGAGATGTTTGAATAGTAGGTCTATGCTTTTGAGAGCGTAGGTGTTTGTGAACTCGCTCGTTACTTTTGATATTATTGATTCTGTTGACAGGGCGAGGGAAGCCATTCCGGTTTGAACGGTAGTTTCATCAGAGGCATAGATAGCTATTCCCGGATCGATAATGCTCGCGTGAGGATATAGATAGTTATGCTGGTAGACTTTCTTTTCTCCGGTATGAATATCGGTGGCTATGAACATCGGAAGAATTTCCTGGCCGTAAAGAGGATTCGAAGGAATAGTAACAAAATTTAACGGCGGCTTGACTTCCGGATTTTCATATAGATCCTCACAGAAAAGATAATTATTTGTGAGAAGCGCAACTGCTTTAGCCGCATTAATGGATTCAGTTCCCCCGAAGCCGATTACAAGGTCGCAATTGGTTTTTTTAGTAAAGAACACGGCGGAATCAATGTATTCTGTGTTGGCTACGGTCGGGATTTCATCAAATACAATCGTACCGATTCCGGCGTAATTGAGTGATTTGATGAATATTTCAAGTACCTTTTCAAGCCTGTCGAAATCAGCTGAAGTTATGATAATAACAGCACGTGAGCCCATGCCGGAAAGAATAGCCCCGGAATTCCTTAAGACATCGGGTCTGATGTAAAGTTTTGTGGGGAGGTGAAAGTCTGGAAAAATCAAATCGCTCAAACCGTACCGCCTGAGAGTCTAGAAGATATTAGTGAAACAGCGTTAAATCTGTTCCAACAAAAAAAGCGGCATAAACCGCTTTCTTTTAAAAGTTCATCTAAGCAAAAATCAATTTCTGAAGAATCCGTCGATCATGCGTTCAGCAATATTTCCGAGTAATTTCTCGTCAATCGCTCTGTCAAACTCGCCTGATGCAATCTTTTCTTTAAGTGCTTTAACTTTATCGGCTCTGATATCAGGAGATTCTTTAACAATCTGAGCCAAACGCGCTTCTTCTGCCGCCTTTAACCCTTCTTCGGATATCTGAACAGAATCAGACGCAGGTCTTACATTGTTGACCTGATAGTTCTGCTTTGGTTTTCGCGGCTCAATTATGCTGTTTACATTGCCGATTTTATCAATAACCATTTTTATCCTTCCCTTAACTGTTTACATTATCGGAAATATTTGTCAATTCTTTAATGATATTACTCATTTTTGCCGTTTCAGTCAAAAAAAAAGTGATTATGTCGCAAAAATTATATTTCATCATCATCTTCGGAAAATTTCGGGTTATTATTATCTATAGCTATAGCAAATTCGCCTTTTTCGGTAATTTTTCCGTTCAAAATGCTTCCGGCTGTTCCGCTTATAAATTCTTCATGAATTTTACTGATTTCCCTGCCTATTAATATCTGATTATCCGGAAAAACTTCAGCAAGTGCGGTGATCGTTTTAATTATTCGGTGGGGTGATTCATATATGACAATTGTAGCACTGATTCTTTTCAGCGAATTAAGTTCATTTATTCTGCGTCCGGGTTTCTTACTCAAGAAACCTCCGAAATATATTTCCTTTCCGGCAAAACCAGCCACGCTTGCAATTGTTGTCAAAGCCGAAGCTCCAGGCAGAGGAATTACCTTGATTCCGTATTTGCGGGCTTCACTTGCGAGTTTTGATCCGGGATCTGAAATTCCGGGAGTGCCGCAGTCAGTTAGATAAGCCGCAGATCCATCGGATTTAATTTTTTCAATAAAAAAAGAAAGGGAATTGTCTTTGGTGTGAGAGTGAAAGGAGAATAGTTTTTTTCCGGTAATTTCATAATGATCGAGAAGTTTTTTACTTTGTCTTGTGTCTTCACACATGATAAACGAAACTTCTTTGAGGATTCTCACAGCCCTGAATGTGACATCTTCGAGATTTCCAATAGGACCGGCTACGATATAAAGTATGTTTTCTGCCATGCTTGCAAATGTGTTTTCTGCTGTTTTTTAGCAAGGATTAAATGAT
>JAKJGA010000127.1 GCA_022704645.1 Spirochaetota bacterium | reverse complement strand
GGTTTTGTTTTATAGGTCTATGGAGGATAAATGAAAAGTTTAAAAGGTACAAAAACAGAAAAAAACCTTCTCGCATCTTTTGCGGGTGAGTCACAGGCAAGAAACAGATACACTTTCTTTGCATCTGTTGCAAAAAAAGAAGGTTTCGTGCAGATTTCCAACATTTTTGCAGAAACTGCTGATAACGAAAAAGAACACGCAAAAAGATTTTTCAAATTTCTTGAAGGCGGCGATCTCGAAATAACTGCGACCTACCCTGCGGGAAAAATCGGCACAACAAAAGAAAATCTTCTTGCTGCAGCTATGGGTGAAAACGAAGAACACACAGTTCTTTACCCTGAAGCAGCAAAAATCGCTGATGAAGAAGGTTTTCCTGAAATTGCCGCTGTATTCAGAAATGTTGCAAAAGTCGAAAAGCATCACGAAGAAAGATACAGAGCTCTTGCAAAAAACATTGAAACAAACAAAGTTTTTCAGAAAGACGCAGCGGTTGTATGGAAGTGCGGAAATTGCGGTTTCATCTATGAAGGAATCAAAGCTCCGGAAAAATGTCCGGCATGCGACCACCCTCAGTCATACTTTGAAATTCTAGCCGACAACTTTTAATTAAAAAATAGCTTGCCGCCGAAAGGCGGCATTTTAATTTACCGTATGATTACGGTAAGAATAGAAAAAGAAAGCTATGGCTCGTTTATAGCCCGAAATGAAGGCAAAATTATTTTTACCGACGGTGTTCTGCCGGGAGAACTTTGCAGACTAAGGATAACTGAAGAAAAAAAAGATTTCGCATTTGCAGAGCTTGTTGAAGTTATTGAACCTTCGGATAAAAGAATAAAACCCGCCTGCCCCAATTTCATGAAGTGCGGCGGATGCGATTATCTTCATACAGATTACCGGACAGAGCTTGAATTTAAAAAGAACATAATCAAGGATTCAATCAGACGCATTGGCCGCTTTGATTTCAACAGTGAAATAACAACCTATGCGTCAGAACGCTACGGATACAGAAGCCGCTGCTCAGTAAAATCCAACGGAAATCAAACAGGGTTTTACGGAAAAAAATCGAATACCGTTATACCGTTTCCCGAACAAGGATGTATTCTTCTTGATGATGCAATAAACAGATTTATTCAAAATAACCGTATAACACAGGACTGCCGCATAAGCAGAGATTCCAAAGGCTGTATTACCAATACTTATTCCGCCGAAATTATAGAAAAAGAATTAGATTTCACATATTATCACAATTCCGAGAGCTTCTTTCAATCTAATGGTTTTCTGCGGCCAAAAATGCTTGAACTGGTCATTGAACAATCCGCTGGATTTTCTCAGGCGATTGATATGGGATGTGGATGCGGATTCTTCACAATTCCTCTTTCAAAAAAAATGAAAATTACCGGAATTGATATCTCTAAAGAAAGCATAGCTTCAGCAAAAAAAAATAATATTGAAAACAGAACAGATGCAAAATTTATCCGCTGCGACATGGATTCGATACCGGATTCAATCAAGACTGCCGACCTTATAGTAACTGATCCTCCGCGTGCGGGAATGAACTCCAAAGCCAGGGAAATTATTAAAAAAATCAGCCCGGAAAAGATAATTTACGTTTCATGTAATCCGTCAACCTGGGCGCGGGACGCAGGAGATTTAATCAAATCCGGATTTAAACTAGAAAGTGTTGATTTGATAGACATGTTTCCAGGAACAATGCATATAGAACTGATTTCGTCTTTTTCATTCGATAAATAAACATCCGCTTGTTTTCTTTCGGCAAACAATAAATTTGGAAAAATTCAAGTAATCACAGGAAAAAGCCGATATAGTAGATAGGGAGTATATTGTCTTGAGCGTTTTTCTTGCTATTTTATTCATTATTATAATTCTTATTCCTTTATGGGCTCTTCTGGGTGGCGGAAGCAGCGAAGAAAAAAAAGTAATTTCTTCCGAACCGAAAACTCCGGTATTTCCCGACAGACGTGCAGGAGACAGAAAAAGTGATATTGAAAAAGAAATTGAAGATGAGTTAAAAGATAAAAATCAAAGACGCAGAAGAAGCGATGATGAAGACAGCGTCGAAGTTCAGGACGATTTTACCCTGCCTCACAAATCCGGCGAAATCATTCCCGAAGGTTCTCCACTCGAAATATATTCAAAAGCTATTTCCAATATCGAACACTATATAAAACGCGGCGATTTTGAAAGCGCCATTTCTCTTTATGAAGGTATTCAGTCACGAATCGGCGACGAAGATATAAGAAATAAGATAGAAGAAAATATCGATTATCTCTATAACTATCAGCATATTTCAGCTACAAGAAAAGAAGAAAAGATTAAGCAAAAGAAAAAAGATGAAGAGAATCAGATAAAACTTTCAATATCCGGAGATGAAATAAAAGAAAATATCAAAATCAGCATGGCGCCTGCAGAAATTGATATTGATAAAATTGCCGAAAGGGTAAAATCAAAAATATCAAGCAACTCTTCGGAAAATGATCCGGAAGAACTCAACAGGCTGAGAAATGAAATAGCCGGGTTGAAAAACGCACTAAGCGATTTAAACGAAGAAAAAAAAGAAGTTAAAAACAAGAAATCCGAAGAACTCAGCGATAAACTGGACGAGATAAGCGATTTAAAAAATACATTAAGCGAAATATCGAAATTCAATGCGGAATACAATGCCTCTGCGATCGCAGAAAGCATCAAACAGAGCATGGACTCAAAACACCTTAATGAGATAGAATCACTAAAAAGAGAAATTGAACAGCTCAAGAAACAGCCTGCCGCAGAATTGCCAAAACTAAAAGATACCGAAAACATAACAGAAGAAATATCATCACTTCAGAAAGAAATAGAAAAGCTGAATGATGAGAAATCACATCTTCAAAAAATTGACGATAAAGTCGTTAACCTTCTTGATAAATACCATAAAGATTCAGCAAATCTTGAAAAACGTGAAAACGAACTTCTTAAAGTCGAAATTTCTAATCTTAAAAACGAACTTTTTAATCTCGCAGAATCAATTCAAAGCATGAATGCTCATGCCTCCGGAAAAACAGAGTCTAATTCAAAAGAAGAAACCGCAGGGATAATCAATGAAGCGAATTCGTCTCAGTTAAACGGTAACAATTTACCGGCAAATCAGTTTCCGAATCAGGATTCACGAACTAATGCATCATCGGGAGAATTTGACAGCAAAGATAAAGAAAAAGATGAATTTGAAACACTTCAGGATATTGTAAACGGTAAAAAAACGGATGAACCGACTGATGACGAAATAATGGCCAGCATCTTAAAATCTGCAGCTGACGAAAATTCCCTGAAACATAAAGCACCGGAGAAACATGAAGAACCGGAGGAAAAAGAAAATGAGTATGAAATCCGCGGACCGAAAGGTGAAATTCAGCAGGATATTGATATTGATAAACTTCTCTATTCAGCACAACCCAAGACTCATGAGGATGAACAATTCTATTCAGCTTTTATGGAAAGATACGCTCCAAAACGGAAAGAACTTCCGATATTGCGGGTAACCTACGCTTTCGATAAACTTCCTGACAGAAATACCCTCTCACGCGAGCAGAATGTTCTCGAATATTCATTTTATAAATATAAACCGATGCTTGAAAAGGCAGGAGACTATATTAAAAGACGAAGAGTCAAAGATGCTTTAAATTACTACAAAGTCATACTTGATCAGAATATTCCTAAAGAATTCAAGACGATGGTTCAGAAAAATGTCAATGATCTGAATGAATATCTGGAAAAATACATGAATTCATGATTTCCGCTTGATTATTCACTGTGGACTGCTTGAATTCATATCATTTTTTATTATATTTAAACTGCATAAGGTCGAAAATATAAAGGTATGGGTATGTTTAAAATAATCGTCTTAATACTTTTAATTCCGGCTCTTCTGATCGGGCAGAAAAAAGAAGAAACCAAATTTCAAAAGGCTTCCAAGTATTTCTTCCAAAAAAAATTCGAAATGGCAGAACTTCTTCTTCGGGAAGAACTGAAAGACAATCCGGAAAACAGAAAAGCATATTCATATCTCGGCGATATCATGCTTCAAAAAGGTCAATATGACGCAGCTATTGAATTATACAAAAAAGCCGTCGATCTCGACCCTTCATCCGCCGAAGAGGAATTCCGTCTCGGACAGGCGTATTATGCAAAAAAACTCGGAAATGTAGCGGTAGACCATTATAAAAAAGCACTTCAGAAAAATCCGAATCTTAAATACGCTTATTTTCATCTCGGCCTTTCAAATCTAATGCTTTTGCGCGATAAAAGTGAAACCATCAGAAACTGGGAAGAGTATCTGAGGGCGGCTCCGGAAGATCCGCAATACGAAAAAATCAGAAGAGCAATTGAACTTCTGAAAGATCCTAACTTCAAAATTCCTCCGCCGGACAGCGACATCCCGATTGAAGAAATTCTTCATCTAGGCGGAGATATTCTGAAAGCAACGGAAAAGAAAGACTCAGCTGAATCAGCGGGTCATGAAGATAAAAAAACAGTAAAACAGCTCGAAGACATATACAGAGATGATGACTTAAATTAATTGGGGGAATTATGTTTAATGACAGACGAATTCAGATCGGAATCATCGCAGTTCTGGTCTTGCTTCTATCGGCAGGAGCTTACTTTATTTTTGACGGATTCAAAAAAGATCCGCTCAAAGATATCGAAAACATGCGAACTAAACAAATAGCACTTTACGAAGAACTTCTCGAAACCGAACCCAACAATGTTGAAATAATACTCAAAATTGCAAACGCATACAAGGATATACAGGATTACGATAAGGCCATAGATTATTATTTAAAAGCTATAAAAATAGATCCTAAAAATTATGACGCAATTACCGAATTGGGACACGCCTATGCTCTAAAAGGTGATTATGCGAAAGCTATCGAGACTTATGAAAAAGCTAAAACAGTCAAACCGAAACAGCCCAAAGCATACAACAGACTCGGCAATGTTTTTGATGAACAGAAAAAACCTAAAAAAGCAAAAAAGGAATATGAGGATGCAATCAAAGTTGCTCCAAAGGACCAAGATGCATATTTCAATCTCGCTAAGCAAAGACTAGAACAAAATGATGTCGCAGGTGCGGTAAAATACGCAAAGAAAGGCGTCGAAGTAAATCCTAAAAATGCGGAAGCACATTACAATCTTGGTAATATTTATTTTAGAGCAAAACAGCACAGCAATGCAGATAAAGCCTA
>JAKJGA010000126.1 GCA_022704645.1 Spirochaetota bacterium | reverse complement strand
TAGTTTCTCCTTTAAAAATCATCTGCTGCTAAATAACCCTGAAAGAATTAAGATGATATGATGATTTTATAAATTTAATTTAAATCTCACGAACTGACTCTATCCCATAATCATGAAAAAGTCAAATAAATAGAAATATTTTAAATGTAATTTTAAATCGACAAACTTATGTTCTAAAAAAGTGAGCAGTTTGCTTTGTAAGCAAACTGCATTGTGTTAAAACATTATTTCAGCTCTTGCTGATATATCATGAGTTCTTTTCTTGAAAATAAACTCGTTGGTATAACAGCCTGTTATCTGGAAAAAAGAGGAAATCTTTATTCTTTCTTCGGCAGTAATTCTCATGACGTTAGTTTTCTCTGTAAGTACTCCCCGCATGAAGTCGGCTGAAACAACGCTTTTCCATACGTCAAATACGTCAAAAATCAGACCTAATCTTCCTCCGAAACAAAGAAGAGAATTATATTTGTATTGTCCCGAAAACCGTATGTCAGTTTCAGCCATACCATATATTTGGAAAAAATTGAAAAGAGAAGTTGAATATCCGGTGCCACCGTTAAGAAAACCTCCGAATGACTGGGTGTGATCTGGTAAAATGTTCTGTCTTCCCCCGGTGTCAAGCAGGTAGCAATTAGCAACATTATACCTGTTGGATTCAGAAAGAGAAATAACTCTGACTACCGAAAGTTTTTCAAATTTAAATTTTTTATTTTCCTGATAATACCTTGCTGCAAAGGGCATAAATTCTATTTCGCTGCCTTTTGAAAGTCCTTTATCTGAATCGATTAAACTGTGACAAGATGGACGAAAGGCCATTTGATAGTATCTGAATCCGTCATAAGTTCCGCCTGATAAAGACAATTTTCTTGAGCGGTGTGAAGATTCTGGAGGGAATGGTTCCTTAACTGATAATTCAACAGCATTCTTGTTGTCAACACGGCTTCTTTCGTTTAAAATCTGCAAAAGTCTTTTTTGATAATCTTCAATTTTAATTTTGTCTTTTATAAGTAAAAATTTAAGGTAGTCGGTTGTAAAATCATAAAGTTCTGCTTTCTTATTCTGTGAAATTGAAGAGTTGAATTCTTCAATGCTTATTTTGCCTTTCGCGAAATTGATAACCTTATCAGAATCTGCACTTGAGACTGATTCTGATCTTGCCATGATTTGGGAGAAAAGAGAAGGGCGGTAATCCCTTTTTTTAACCAGATCTGCTTTTATAAGACCGCGAATTGTGTCAACCGGTTCAGCTGAAAAAAAGTAACCTGAAGTCAAGTCGAGTTCGGGTCTTGCAACATCTATCAGAAAAAGCAGATTATATGAGCAGTTTTCATCGAGAAAAAAATAGCGTGATCCTACCTTGTCCATTTCAACAACATGTTTAAATGCTCTTTTTACTTCATCGTCAGATAAATTAAGAGTGTATTCCCACATATCGCGCATTTCACTGTTATTGTATTCATTGATTTTATCGCTGTAAGGCATAACAGAAAAATAACCATAATAGAATCCGAAAAGCCCTTTTACTGCGAATATTGGTCCGAAGTCTTCTGTGGTGTTAGCGGCATAATTAATCGCAGGGGAAATAATTCGTTTATTTTGTTTATTTTCGAATATAAAAAGAGTATGTCCGAACATCGAAGCGGGGCTTCCCATGTAGCCGGCAGGGAATACGACAATTGCTTTTCCGACATTAATTGATTCATAGTATTTGTCAAATCTGCCATCAAAATCAAAGGGGAGTCTGTTTTTGTCGATAGCCAGTTTTTCGGAAAGCCACGAAAAACGGGCAATAAAACGTATACCTGCATGGGTTTTATCTTTTTCAATCGGTGTAAAAAAAGCTCTAATGGTTGCTACTAGTTCATCTTTAAGTGATCTTTTTCCATTGTCAGCAAGGAAAAATTTTTTATCGTCAATGAGGCTTCTTCCGCCGTGAAGACCGACTTTGTAATGTAGAAGCTTCTTCCAGTATGGATCGTCATATAGTTTTAAGTCAAGAGCCTTCTTGACTAATGAATCAACATAAGTTGGATCTACAGTATATGACGGATCGGGAACATACTCAATGGAAGGAGCCTGATTCTGCGGAAAAATATTGAGGGACATTAAAAAAAGTACGGCCGTTAGACCGTACTTTATAGTGTTGTTAAACAGCATATCTTGTTAAGATTAACCGTTTACAACGTCGTTAATGTTAGCAACAACTTCTTTTGAAGTTACGCCAGTGTTTGTATAAATTTTGTCAAAATTGTTTTTGAGTTTTGTTTTGAACCCGTCAACATCCTGAACTTTGTACATAGAAGCAAGAGTATCTACATACTCTCCGTTTCCGCGAGCGATATCAGTTGCGAGGCTGTCCATGTTTTTAGCAACAAATACTTCAACATCTGTCATGCCGATAACAGCGCCTTCTTCATAACCAGAAGTTCCAGAAGTGATTGCAAAAGTCTGGTTTCCGCTTGTTCCGTTAAGGCAAGTAGCGAGAAGTTCGTATACTTTCCCTTTTTTACCTTTTAAAAGAACAGAACCTAGACCGCAACCAGTGTTTCCTGCTGCGAAAACTTCAGCAGAAGCAAATACCAAACCGAAAACAGCAACGAGTGAAAGAATTTTTTTCACGTTGACCTCCATAAAATATTTTGTCTAATATTAATATTTTCTTTATAAAAAATATGTCAATTCATTTTTGAAGAGCTTAAGTATTAATTATTTCAATGTTTTAAGTCAATCTATTCGATTTATTAAAAGAATATTTCCTTCAATAAATAGTTGTGATATCGAATATCATCAAATTGTTTATTAAAATAAAAAATTAGTTAAATTACTCTGATATTAAGCCCAGAATATTTAACAATTTTTTAATATTAAGGTAACAAATTACGACTCCGGGTTTGTTTAAATAATAGATATGGAGGATTTGTAATGAAAATAATATTAAGTGCGTTATTTATTTGTTTATCTATTCCTGCTTTCTGCAGCGATACCGCTGTGGCTGATGATTCTGTTATCGTGGATAGTTCTGAAGCTGCGGACAATGCAGTTAAAAAAAATGATGTAGAAACAACGAAGGAAGCTGCAGTAAAAAAGGATATTGGTACAGAAAAAGAAACAGATATCATGAAGGAAGTGGGAAAGCTTAAAGAAGATACACAAACTCTTTTAAGTATGGCAAATCTCAGTTTGTCCGGTTATGGAGCTCCTATAGTGCGTTTTTCAAAAATAGGAGATTCGTATTCAACTCTTGTAGGCGGGAGAGGAGGATTGATTATTAATGATAATTTTGTAATTGGCGGGTGCGGCATGGGTCTTGTGCATCCTAGAGATAGAAGTGATTTTTCAGGTAAAACTTATGTCGGTAATTATGACAGAGTTGATTTTGCTTACGGCGGCGGATTGATGGAATATTATTTTACTCCGAAATCATTATTCGGTTTTTCGGTAGGTACAACAATCGGCGGAGGCGGACTGACTTTTCATAGTAGAAAGGAAGCCTATGATGATGAATACGGTTCTGATGTGTTTTTTGTTGCAGAGCCGGAAGTTAATTTCTTTGTCAATATAACAAAGTTTTGCAGAATCGGTGCAGGATTATCTTACAGATATATAAGAGGTATCGGTGTTGATGAATTTGACGATAAGGATTTCAGAGGACCTTCAGTCGGAATAATTTTTGCGTTCGGTTGGTTTTGATTATATTATCGGTTCTTAATTGCTTGATTGATTTGATGTTTTCCTGCATTTTGACTTATCAGGTGATGTATGGAAATTGACGTTGAAGAATATTATAACCGGTATGCGCCAATGGTGATGAGGCGGTGCAGAAGCATTCTTAAAGATGAAGATCTTGCTTATGACGCAATGCAGGAGGTTTTCATGAAGCTTGTCGAAAAAAAAAGCAGGTTAAAGGGGGACTACCCGTCAAGTCTGCTTTATACTATGGCGACAAATCATTGTCTAAATGTTCTCAAAAAAAGAAACCGTGAAGTAAATATTTCAGTTGAGATTTTTGATAACATCCAGGGTTCTGCGAAAGAAAATACCGAAGAGAATTTAATTAATGCAGAAATGCTGGATATCATTTTTAAAAATGAAAAACCTTCTACGAGGGATATTGCAGTAATGTATTATGTCGATAAAATGACTTATGAAGAGGTGTCGCACGTCAGCGGACTTTCTGTTTCAGGTGTGAGAAAGCGTCTGCGTAATCTGCAGGGAAAAGTAACCGGTATTAAGGAGGAATTTTTATGAGAAAGATTCCTGACATAGTTCTAGAGCAATATGTTCTTGGTGAACTCTCATCTGAAAAAATGAGAGAAATGAAATCCTTGATTGATTCGGATGTTTCTCTTCGAAATCGTATTAAATTGATCGAAAAATCGAATAATAATTTTTTGAACAAATATCCATTTTCAAAAACGTGTATACCGTCAATTATTTCAGCAGGACGCAAAAAACGCAGCGATTCGCGTTTCAGAAAAATGTTTATTGTTCCTTCGGCGGCTCTTGCGCTTGCCGCATGCACTTTGATATTTATTAAGGTGTCACCGTTTTTTGATTCTATTGATAATTCCGTAATAATTAAAGGTAATGCAGAGAATTTGTTTCTTTACCGAAAAAACGGAAATCAGGCGGATATGCTGAAAAACGGCGATGCAGCGAAAAAAAATGACATACTTCAGATAGCATATCAGATTCCCCAAGAAAGGAATTGTATTATATTTTCAATAGATGGAAATTCAAATGTTACTCTTCATTATTCTTCTTCGAAAAGTACAATTCAAGAAGGCGGTAAGAATGGTAAAATATTTGTTCCTGAGTCGTATCAGCTTGATGATGCTCCTTATTTTGAGCGCTTCTTTATGATAACATCGGATAAAAAAATATACGATGATGATATTCTTTCGAGAGCTGAGAAGTTTGCTCTTGACAGAGATAAAGCTGTTTCGGAATCATTTCCTGTGGGAAGTTCTTTTTCCCAGCAATCGGTTCTGATAGTTAAGGTGAAGTAAGTGAATAAAAAATTTATCATGCTGTGCCTGATTTCTTTATGTGTTTCCGTACATTTAATCTCGCAGCCGCGCGGAATCCGGCGTTTTGCAGTTGTTGTCGGTGCAAATGACGGAGGAAGATACCGCACTCCTTTGAGATTCGCTGTTTCGGATGCTGCTTCGTTCATGAAGGTTCTCAAAAATATGGGTTCGGTATATTCCGATGATGCATATCTTCTCTATCAGCCTAACA
>JAKJGA010000011.1 GCA_022704645.1 Spirochaetota bacterium | reverse complement strand
AAGTCATATAAAACGTGCGGAGGATCTATGCGCAAAATTATTATGATCTCGTTCATAACCTTTTTTTCTTTTTTGAATGCGGAGAAGATAAGCCTTCCGGTTGAATCATTTACTCTTTCAAACGGATTAAAGGTTGTTATTGTTAAAAATAATGAAGTCGCGGTTGTTTCATGCCGTCTTTACTATTTCGTAGGATCAATGTATGAGGGTCCGGGCACAAGCGGACTTTCTCATATGTATGAGCATATGATGTTTAAGGGAACTAAAATTCTCGGGACAAAGGATTATAATAAGGAACTTCCATATATCCGCAAAATGGATATTATTGCAGAAAATATTCAAAAGCTTAAAGATTCGGGTGCATCTGATGATGACGCACGGATTGTTAAAATGAAAAAAGAAATCTATTCCCTGCTTGCTGAACAGAGAAAATATATAAAGAAAGATGAGATATGGGAAACTTACCAGAAAAACGGCGGTTCAAAGCTTAACGCCTGGACAAGTGATTATCTCACGGCATATCTTGTCACTTTACCTAAGAATAAGGTCGAACTTTTTTACTGGATAGAATCCGACCGTATGCAGAATCCCGTTCTGCGTGAATTTTACAGCGAACGCGATGTTGTTGCTGAAGAACGCCGTATGCGTTATGAAAATCAGCCGGTTAACTCCTATTATGAGAATCTTTTAGCCAGGTTTTATACCGTTCACCCGTTTAGAATTCCTACTATCGGTTATATGAGCGATATTCAGTCGTATACCCGGCCGAAAATGGAAGAGCATGTAAGAAAGTATTATACTCCTGATAATGCGATGATTGTTCTATCCGGAAACATAGATTCCAAAAAGGCCCGCAAAGATATTGAAAAATACTTCGGTAATATTCCGCGAGCGGTTAAGGTGAAGCAGAATGTTGTAACCAGAGAACCTGTACCTGAGGGAGAGACCCGGTATATCATGAGGGCGGAATCGGAACCGCGTATTGATATTATGTTTCATATTCCGCCCTATCCGCATAATGATGTTTTTGCCCTTGATGTTATTGAAGGTGTTCTCGGCGGAAGAACAGGGCGTATTTATAAGCGCCTTGTTGATTCAGAAAAAATATGTACTGACGCGGATGTTTCCAACTCATTCAGAATTCACGGAGGTTATTTTATTATTTCGGCATCGCTTATTGCCGGCACTGATCCTGTGACCGTTGAGAAAATAATTTATGATGAGATTGATAAAATAAAAACAACTCCTCCTTCTGATGAAGAAATGGAAAGAGTTAAAAATTCAATAAGATTCTCTTATCTTTCCGGATTAAAGTCCCTTGAACGGATTTCTGACCAGATAGCCAGATTCGAAGCAATGGGAGGATGGAGAGGTATGTTTGATTATACGGATAAAATAATTTCCGTCAAAAAAGAAGATCTTCCGGCAGTAGCAGCAAGATATATGGTCAGGGAAAAGCAGACTGTCGGAATTCTTATCAATGCGAAATCTCAGCAGGAAGGGAAATAGTTTATGAGAAAGAAATCAGCATTATTTTTAGCTGCTGCAGTCGTATTATTGTGCGGTGTTCAGCATGCTGGGGCAAAGAATAAAACTGTTAAGCATCCGTCGCTTTTATCGTATGAAAAGCTGGACTGGAAAATTCCCGAAGGAAAAGAATCAAGAGTCATTTCGAAAAACGGAATAAAGCTGTATATTGCAGAAGATAAAACTCTTCCTTTGATAAGTATGGGAGTAATCATAAAGTCGGGATCGATTCTTGATGTAAAAGGCAAGGAGGGTCTTTCGTCGCTGTTTGCCGTTCTTATGAGAAGGGGCGGTGTTAATGGATATTCGCCGGAAAAAATTGATGAACTTCTGGCGCGTTATTCCATAAATATCGGTTTTAATTCCGACAATGATTCTCTTGTTTTTTCGGCGGATTTTTTATCCGAATTTTCAGATACGGCATTCACCATAATAGAGAAAATGCTGTTTAATCCGTCATTTGATGATAAAATTTTTGCAAAGGAAAAAGCCATTGCTTCTGAATATGTGAAGTATCGTTTTGACGATCCCGAAAGTCTTCTCGAGGCGGCTTATGAGAAGGCAATGTATTCAGGAAGTATAATTGCAGGTCTTGCCGATGAAAAGTCTATTGCAGCAATTACAAGAAAGGATTTAATCGATTATCACAGCGCTGTGATGAAAAATGAAAACATGATTATTTATATTTCTGGTAATTTTGATAAAAATGAAATGACCGGAAAACTCGAAAAAATATTTTCATCGAACACAAATAAATCCAATACAGCAATTGATTTCCCTTCTGTTGCAGTCAATACTCCGAATAAATGTTTAATTATCGACAGGAAGATATCGCAATCGTATATCCGCATGGGGCTGCCGTTTATCAAAAGACCTCATCCTGATTATTATGCGCTGAGTATTGCAGGGATAATTTTGGGCGGTGGCGGTTTTACATCGCGTCTTGGAAGTGCTGTAAGATCGGATGCGGGTCTTACTTACAGCATTTACTCTCATGCTGAATCGAATTATACATATCCTGGAACATTTTATGTTGATTTTTTCACTAGAAATGAAACATCAGCAAAAGCGGCTGCATTATGTCTTTATGAAATCAATAAGTTTCTAAAAGACGGCATTACTGATGCTGAACTCGAGAGTGCCAAAAATATGCTTATAGAAACATTGCCTTCATATTTCCGTTCTCCCGGAGATATTGTGAGTACGTATGCAAGAAGTGATTATAATGGAAACCCTGATAATCATTATACGTCTTATCCTGATAAAATAAGAGCTCTCACAAAAAATGAAGTTATGGCTGCGGCTAAAAAATACATTAAACCTGAAAATTTCGTTTATGTAATTGTCGGGGATTCAGAAAAGGTAATGAATGTCAGAGAGGGAGATTTTTCATTTAACGGTTTTTCACCTGTTATAATTAAGCCGGAAGACATTATGAAGTACTGATTCTTTTTTCGTTTATAAGATCTTATTTTGTATTGAATTATTATTTTTTTCGATTATAATGAATTTTGCCGGGTACGCGATTAATGCCGGAATAATGAGCTTACGGTGGTTTCGTTGAAAAAAATAAAAGATGATGCCTTTTTGAGTCTTTTTAATCTGTCGTCAAATCCGAAATTCATAATGGAGAAGGATTCGGGTAAAATTACTCATATCAATGAATCGTTTTCCCGCAGTTTCGGATATGATGCTAAATCATTAAAGAAGCTGAATGATGATGAATTCTGGGCCGGCGATAATTTTAAAACTAAATGGCTGGAAGAGCTTTCTAAGAAAGGGTCAATTGTTGAATTTCCGGCGTATTTTTATGATTTTTCAGGAGAAATACGAAGTGTCCTTCTGTACTCGGTTATTTCTAAAAATGATGACCTTGATATTATAATTACAGAAATAGTAGATAACACTGAGAAAGAAAAAATTGCCACAAATCTTCAGTCAACTATTCTAAAACTTAATGATGCTATGGAATCAATGATCAGCGTTATAGCTCATACCGTTGAATTGAAAGACCCATATACCGCGGGGCATCAGAAAAGAGTTGCGATTCTTGCTGAGGCTATTGCCAGAAAAATGAAACTGCCGCAGAATGTTATCGAAGGAATAAGAATTGCTTCAATAATTCATGACATAGGAAAAATCGCCATTCCGGTTGAAATTCTTTCTAAACCGGGAAAACTTTCACCTATGGAATTTGAACTGATTAAAACTCATTCTGTGGCGGGCTATAATATTCTTAAAGATATTGAATTTGAGTGGCCGCTCGCCGAGATGGTATATCAGCATCATGAGCGTATTGACGGATCAGGTTATCCCAGAGGACTTAAAGGCGATCAGATTATCATCGAAGCTAAAATTATATCAGTTGCTGACGTTATTGAGGCTATTTCTTTTCATCGTCCGTACAGGCCTTCGCTCGGAACCGGAGTTGCTATACGCGAATTGAACGAAAAGTCGGGTATATTTTATGATAAGGAAATAGTAAAAATTTCTGTTGATATTCTGGCAGAGGGTATTGATCTTAGTTAATATGAGAAAAACTTCGCTTTTTGAAATACTTGAATCGATTTCTTTGTTCGCAAATTTCAGCAGGGATGAAATAGCCGAATTGATACCTCTTCTGGTTGAAAGAAAATTCCCCAAAGGCAGCCGCGTTATCAACAGAGGAGAAACCGGTGATTCGATGTTCGTTATAAAAGACGGTGAAGTCACTATCTGGTCGGACAATAATACGAATCTAGGTAATCTCCCGGCAGGTTCTTTTTTCGGTGAACTTGCCCTGATCGACCGTCTCCCCCGTTCGGCAACTGTTGAATGTGTAGAGGAATCGGTTGTGTATGAACTTTCCAAGAACGCATTTGATCCGCTGATAGCTGAAAATATCAGCATATCGAATAAGTTTTATTCAAATTGTCTGCACGAAACTTTCAAACGATTCAGAAATATCGTTACTAATTTTACATTTTCTCAGTCAAATCTGCGCGAAAAAACAGCCGCGCTTGATGAAATATCCAAAGATCTTCAGCATGCTGCACGAATGCAGCGTCTTTTCATCGGAACTGATTTTCTTGATTCTTCTGAATCTTTGCCCGGAGGAATAAGACGCAGTTATCTTTACAAACCGTGCATAGAAGTCGGCGGGGATTTTATTAATGTCAGAAAGATAAATGATTCTCTCGTATCATTTCTGATTGCGGATGTTTCTGGTCACGGAGTCAGTGCTGCGATGATAACCGGAGTTTTAAAAAGCGCGTTTACAATTTATTCGGAAAGTTTTTCCGATAAACCTGCGCTTCTGATTAAAACACTTAACAGGCATCTTTCATTGATGGTAAACAGCTATTTCGCTACATGCTTTTATGCAGTTGTTGATGTTAAAAACAAGCTGATTACCATGGCGAAAGCAGGGCATCCGTATCCGCTATTCTGGCGCAAAAACAAGGGAACATTTGAAAAAATTGATGTGAAAGGTGTTGCTCTTGGCATTGTTGATGATGCTGAATATGGTGAATTTGTAATTGATTACAGTCCCGGCGACAAACTGCTTTTTTTTACTGACGGTATAATCGAGCAGACTAATGCTGAGCGTAAAATGTATGGAGAAAATCTCCTTTCACAGTCTTTTATAAATCATATGGATAAAACATCTCATGATATTTTAGAAAATCTTTTTGCTGATATGTCCGAATATTCTGAGAATAAGCCTATTGATGATGATATAACCCTGCTTATGTGCGAGTTTTAAATGAACCTCAGTGATTTTGATTTTGACCTTCCTGAAAGACTGATTGCCCAGAAGCCGCTTCCTGACCGCTCATCCTCGAAGCTTCTTGTGATGGACCGAAAAAAAGGCGTTTTGAAACATGATGCGTTTTCTCATATAGACTCATACTTGAGAAGCGGTGATATTTTGATTTTTAATAATGCAAAAGTTATCAATGCAAGACTTTATTTTATCCGCGAAAGCGGAGCCAGAGTCGAGTTCGTTCTTTCTTTCAGGCTGAGTGATAAAATATGGTATGCAATATCAAACCGTACAAAAAAACTCCATCAGGGAGAAGTTCTAATTTCTGAAAAAGATTCATCCGTGTCAATTAATGTGCGCGGCCGCAGCGGTGACTATGTTGAAATAGAAACATCAGTTTCGTTTGATGAAGATATTTTAAGAGCAATAGGAGAGGTTCCGCTTCCTCCGTATATCCGCAGGGACGCAGAAAATTCCGATATGGAAAGATATCAGACCGTATACGCAAAAGAAGCCGGAGCTGTTGCGGCTCCGACGGCAGGACTTCATTTTACAAAAGAACTCATTCAAAAAATTAATGATAAAGGTGCGGAATGCGCCTATCTGACTCTGTTTGTATCATGGGGAACTTTTTCTCCGGTAAGGCACGACGATCTTTCACTGCATAAGATGCATTCGGAAAAATATTTTTTAAGTGAAACTGTTGCTTCAAAAATAAACTCTGCGAGAAAAGACGGCAGAAGAGTCATTGCTGTAGGAACTACTTCATTGCGTGTTCTTGAATCAACTTTAAAGGGCGGTGAAAATGTACCGGGTGAAGGTGTAACTGATATATTTATACACCCGCCGTATGAAGTAAGATCGGCAGATTGTCTGATTACGAATTTTCATACACCGAAATCTACTCTTTTGATGCTGGTGTCTGCGTTTGCCGGATATGAAAATATTATGAATGCATACCGTATTGCCGTTGAAAATGATTACCGTTTTTTTTCATACGGTGATTCGATGTTTATCGGAGATTTATGAAGATATCCTTTTTTTATGAAAAGCTTATTGAAATATTTCATCCTGAGATTCAGGAAGACTGGGATAATTCAGGAAAACAATTGTTTTTCGGTGATGATGAACTTTCAGGAATTATGACTTCTCTTGATTTTTCTCCTTCTGTACTTGAACAGGCTGTAACTGATTCTGCGAATTTAATAGTAACTCATCATCCGCTTTTTTTTGAAACGGTAAAATCCTTTGATTATTCTGAATCACTTCAGAGTGCGTTTCTAAGAGCTGCTGCAAAACGGATTTCAATTGTTTCCTTTCATACTTGTGCAGACAGATTATATCTCAAAGATCTTGCAGAATCAGCATTCGGGAAAGCATGTACGGTTTCAGATGATGAATTATTTGCTTTTTCTGATTTTTCCGGAATGACACTTGCGGGTTTGATTGAATGTGTTAAAAAAAATATAGGTATAGAAATGCTTTCTTATTGCGGAATTGAATCAATGGAATTGAAGAAAGTTGCTTTTTTAAACGGTTCAGGCGGGTCTGAAGCTGAAAAAATTTTAAAAAAAAGCGAAATAAACGGAATAAATTGCGTTATAACTGGTGATGTCACTTTTCATAAGGCTCATTTCGCCGAAGCGAACGGATTTGCGATTATTGACGGTACTCATTTTGCTACAGAGAAAAAGATTACCGACCTTATGAAACGCGATATTCGCGACTGCTTGACAAATAATGCTCTTTCTGGTGTTAAGGTAGTAAGTGCTGTTGAGCGCAGTCCTTTGAAAATATGCTGACGGGGGAACCATGCTTTTAAGTATTGATAAAGTTTTAGCGATGCTTTCCGAGGGAAAGGACATTGAGAAGATAGCGGTTTCGGCCGGTACAGATGTGAAAGATGTGGTTGAATTCATTGAAGAAGCCCGTTCGCTCTTGATGAAATATGAACCTGATAAGTCCCGTAAGAAAATTGTTATAAAAAAGAAAACTGAAATGAGCGGAGATGAGATTGAACTTTTCGCAGGTGCTGATTTGTCAGCTGTCCCTGTTGAAAGTTCGCTTAAGATCTTTGCAGCGGTTTTTAAGAAAACCGATCAGTATGCATCCGGTATATTGATAAAAGACTTTTCTGATACACTTTTAGGCAAAGTTCATTATTCTCTCACCGATAATTCTGAAAAAGAAGCGCTTTTTTCAACAATGATAAAATCTATGCGGATTGCTTCATATTTTAAAACGAAATCGCTTAGACTTTATATCGACAATTCTCCTGTGATGCGTCTCGTTCAGGGAAAGGATGAACCGGCGGATCAGAGGATAGCCGAGCTTCTTTTGTCGTTTAATGAAATTTACAGTTCGTTTCCTGATGCCAGGGTGGAAATTCTTTCTCCCAGTCAGAATGACGGAGCGAAATACCTTTCTCAGAAACGTATAAAAAAGGATAAAAATTCATAGAATGTCCGCAGCCGAGATTGCACAGCAGGAAATTGATTCCATTAATACGGGAAAATACAGTGCTCCATTCCGGCGTTTGATGGCTGCACGCGGATGTTCTGATGATAATGTGCTCCGCGAATATTTGAGACGCGACAGGCTTTTTTCTGAATCGCCTTTTGATATATCTCAGATGAAAGAAGCCGTTGATTTACTGAAGGCTTCTCTGCGGGAAAAGAAAAAAATATTTATTTTTTCTGATTCCGATATAGACGGATTGACTTCTTTGACAATTGTCCGGAATCTTTTTGATAAGATCGGTTTTGATTACTCATATGATTTTCCAAAGGGGAACGAAAGATTCGGATTGAATAAAAGAGCTGTTGAAGAAGCTGCGCAGAAAGGCTGCGAGCTGATTCTTACTCTGGACTGCGGCATCCGCGATAATGAGATAATCGAATATGCACAAGCTCTCGGAATGCAGGTGATCATCTGTGATCATCACGATCCTTCAGACGATTTGCCTGAAGCGCTGATAGTTAATCCCAAAATGAAGAATTCAAAATATCCTTTTCGAGAGCTTGCCGGTTGCGGAGTTGCTCTTCTTTTGTGCGCATCTTTTCTATATTCATTTCTTCCTGCTTATGATAAAGAAGTTTATCTGTTATCAAACGGAGAAGTATACTGTTCCAAAAATCTTTCTTTTGAGAAAATCAGCAGTCTTCCGCCGGATTTGTCGAAACGTATTATTGTTTCTGATTCAATTAATGACAAAACTGATTATAATTGTGCTGATTTTATTTTACAGTCCAAGATGTTTTCGTCGGCATTAATAAATATTAAAAGCCGCTCGCATGAACTTTATCTGGAGTTTCTTGAAATTGCTGATGTGAAGACAAGATTTATTTTTTCTTCTCTCATGTCATCGAAAAAAATAATGAACTTCCTGTTTGACAATCTTCCTTTTGCGGCAATCGGAACAGTTGCTGATGTTGTTCCTATTCTGGATGCTAACAGATCAATAGTTTTCAGCGGACTAATTCTATTTGAGAATTCTGATCTTCCGCAAATTGTAAGACTTAGAAGCCAGAGCAAAACTGCTGATTCTGCATATATAAGCTGGGTTGTGGCACCATTATTGAATTCTCCCGGCCGTTTTGGTGAGTCGGATCTGACTGCAGATTATTTGTACGGAATAGACACTGATGCAATATATAAAAAAATCAGCGATATAAACAAAATACGCAAAAATCACTTCAAAACGGCCATTGAATCCGCAGAAGAATGTGTTGATAATTCATATCAGAATATAGTCCTTTATTATTCTGAAGATGTTCCTGAGGGAATAACAGGAATAATAGCTTCAAGAATTTCTGAAATGTATAAAAAGCCTGCTGTTGCGGCTGTGAAAGCCGAAGACGGTATAATTAAAGCTTCAGCCAGATCTTTTCTGAATACGGATATTCTTTCTCATGCAGAAAAATACTCTGATATGTTTTTGCGGTTCGGAGGTCATCCTTCGGCGTTCGGATTTTCAATCAGCGAGTTTTCTTTTAAAGATTTTTTGACGAAATTTGATGACAGTGTTAAATTCGAATTTTCGGATTCTCCTGTACGTTATGATTGTGAAATTAAAGAGGAAGAAATCAGCCTTGCTTTTGCTGATGAGTTGAAGAATCTTTCTCCATTCGGAAAAAACAATGAACAGCCTGTATTTCTCTGCCAGTCACTAATTCCTGATTCGTATCAGGAATTCGGCGAACATGCGAAGATAAGATGTTCTTCTGATGTCGATTTTATCGGATGGAAAATGAAAGATTCGTTGCGTCTGCTTCATGAAAAACAAAAAGCCGATTTACTAGTTAAAATCGAAAAAAATATTTTTAATAACCGGATTTCTGCAAGAGCAATAATAGAAAGGATACTGTGATTTTTATATTGACTTTATGCTAATATATAAATATTCTATACGGAAATTAAATAGAAGGCTCGGAAGGTTTTTATGGATATAAATATTACTGATTCTGCCGACAGCACCATTGTTGTTGTAAAAGGCGACATAGAAATGATGACAATCAAAGATTTTAAAGATAAACTTTTAAATCTCGGGCAGAATTCGGAAAAAGATATTGAAATTGATCTTTCCGGTGTCGATTACATTGATTCATCCGGAGTCGGTGTTTTAATCAGTCTTCTGAAACTTCAGAAGAAAAAGGGCCGTGTTTTAAAAATGAGCAATGTAAGTGAGAAGGTTTTAGATGTATTAAAATTGAGTTCCCTTGCTGATGTATTCAATCTCTGATATAAGAGTAGGTACTGGATACGATGTGCACCGTTTTGCTGATAATCGTGCCTGCATAATAGGCGGTGTGCAAATTCCCTTCGATAAAGGTCTGCTCGGTCATTCCGATGCGGATGTTTTAATTCATGCTGTTGTTGATGCTCTCCTCGGTGCTTCATCGCTTGGTGATATCGGAAGGCTTTATCCGGATAACGAATCTAAAAATAAAGACATTTCCAGCCGTTTAATACTCAGAGAGGTTTCTGCCAGACTTGCTGAAGCGAAGTGGCAGATTATAAATATTGATTCGGTTGTTATATGTGAAAAACCTAAAATTTCACCATATGTTGATGCAATGAAAAAAGCCATGGCAGATGATCTTTCAATTGATTATGATCGAATATCCGTAAAAGGCAAAACCACCGAAAAACTCGGGTTTACCGGAAGAGAAGAGGGTGTTGCCGCTACTGCCTCTGCTTTAATCTGCAGAATTTGAATTTATTTCTATAAAAACAAACGCACTACCGGAGATAATATGAATAACTATCGTTCCCTCTATTCAGTCAAATTCTTGCTGGTTATTGTTTCATTATTAATTTTTTTCTCAACAAACATATTGTCTGCAGACGGCAAAAAATGGGATGGCAGGAAATACCCGTTTAAACTTTTAAATCCGGCAAAACCCAACAGCGAAACTAATCCCTTTATTATCGATACTGCAGGAAAACTTGCTTATTTCGGTGAGCTTGCAAAAGCAAATCTTGACATGGTGGCATACGGCAAGAAAAACGGACTTACCGGACTTAATTATGCTTTTGTTAAAAATTACATTAAACTGACTGCTGATCTTGATATGAACGGTTCAAGATTCGAATTTCCGTCAATAAAATCCAATGGTTCATTTTTTGACGGTGGAGGCCATGTTATATCTAATTTGAATATCAGCGATAGAACTACACCTCCGAATATCAGCTCTGACACGGGAGATGCTGAGATCGAGCTGGCTCTTTTCCAGTCAGCAGGCACAATTAAAAATCTAACGATCGGAAAAGGATCTAAAATAACCTATCACGGTGTCGAAAAAAAACTCACACTGAAAGTCTATGCCGCTGCACTTGCAGTAGAAGCGGATGAAATAGATAATTGTCACAGCGAAGCAGTTGTGACAGTAAAAGGGAAAGGCGACTCTTATATGGCGGGTCTTGTTGTAAGATGCAGATTCGCTCTGACAAATTCATCAAACCGCGGATCAGTTTTATTTGAAGGAGATGTTATTGATTCGCGTATGAAAAATTTGAGAGGGAAAATATCTCCAGGTAATCTTCAAGTTTCCGGGCTCTGTACTCAGCCTTCAAAAAACATTTCAAGATGTTATAACAGCGGTTCGGTTACAGTTAAAGCTTCAGGAGATGAAATATGTGTTGGCGGCATTTCTGCCATTCTTGTGAACAATGAATGTTCAGATGTTTACAATACCGGTGCTATTACTGTTTCTGCGACAGGAAATGTCAGATTTTTAAAAGTAGGCGGTTTGTTCGGTGTTGGTTTATCTTCTCCGCCTTTTACGGGATCTAATCAGAAGTGGGTTGAAACTGGAAAAATATTTAATTCAGGAAATATTACTGTAAATGCAAAAACTGGTGAAAAAATAATAGTCGGCGGTCTCGGCGGAAGTTATACAAACGCCCGATTCGCGACAAATACATTTGCTTTCGGCGGAATTTATGGATTTATAAATACATATAATACTGGGAATATTTCAGTGTCTGCAACAGGGAAAGTTGACATTTATGCCGGCGGTATTGCCGGAAATAATGCCATGATTATAAACAGTTACAATTCCGGAAGTGTCAGCGGAAATTCTTCGAAGGGAGGCATTCTATATGCCGGAGGACTCGGCGGTAATGATGTATATATTCAGAACAGCTACAATATCGGATCAGTGACTGCTAAAGGTACGGGAACTAACCAGGCTGGGGGTCTTATGGGTAATGCAGGTGTCCGCTGGGGTGAAACTGATAAGACATTATATGCAGTACTGAACGGATTTTGGCTCAAACAGAATAAGCCTAATGGTATCAATAGCGGGATTAAATACGCAAAAGGATCATATTACTATATTCGAAAAAGTGATAAAAAGAAGAACGCCCTTGACAATGCACTTGATCTTATGAGTGCGCTTGATAAAAAAAAGACAGATCCGAAAGAGATGGAAGAGGATTCTTTTTACGGAACCGTTTATTCATTCGATTCACCATCTGCAAAGGTTATGATACGAACAGATGATGATCCTAAAAAAAGGAATGATTTGGAAGGGACGCTTCTTGCTAATCTTAATAAAATGGCGGAGGATAAAAGCGCGCGTCATTACAGAAAGTGGGAAATAAATGGCACAAATGGGGGCTATCCAGTAATATCTAAAGAGTATTTCGGAATACCGGTTGATAAAGCTGCAGAAGAAAGGTCAAAACCTTTGCCGAAACCTGATGCAGCTACGGCAAAGAAAATAGCCGGCGTATATTACGGTGAGCATAGACATTGGACAAGCCAGGTCGGCCTGTATGCCGACGGCACTGTTAAACTTGCTAAAACAGGTGAAACCGGGACTTGGTCATTTGACGGGAAAAATCTTGTGATAAAATGGAAGAATTATGATCCGGAGACTCTTGTTGAGATAGGTCCTGGTATTTTTACGTGCCGCTCGTATAAGTTTTTATTGCGTAAATATAAATGAATTGCACGAAGTGTGTTGTTATTTTAGAATGTTTTTTGAGGTAGTCAATGAGAAGATTATTGATATTGTTTGTGTTTTTCCCGTGTTTTCTTTTTGCTTCCCCGGCTGACTTGGGCATTATGATCAGCCTATTGATTTTTATGATACCTTTTCATCTGTCCCTTTCGCTTATTGCGGGTTTTTTTATTAATTATTTGTTTAAATTCGGCCGTAAAATTTATCTTCTGATTTCGCTTTTTATCAGCGTAGTAACTTTAGTCATCTCCGGAGTTTTAGCTTATTATGATATTCTTGCATTTTCGGACAAAGTTCTTTCATCATATATTACTGCATTTGTTTTATCAGTTATAGCTGCTTATCTGATTCTGGCGAAATATAAGAAAAATATTGAGCATAATAAACGGAAAAACTGATTTCAAAGGTTTGTTGACAATGTCGTACTTTCGTGCTATATTGACTTAAGTGGTGGATATGGCAGTAGGATTACAAACATCTTTAAAGCAGACTCAGAAGCTTGCCATGACGCAGAACCTCAAGCAGTCGCTTGAGATGCTTCAGATGAATTCCCTTGAGCTTACTCAATTAATACAGATTGAACTTGAAAATAATCCCGTGCTGGAAGAGGTAGATTCCGTCACCAGTGAGAAAAATGATGAACTTATTTTCTCCCTTTCGATGGGTGTTGATTCTTCTTCCGGAATGGAAGGGGAAGATGAAGTTTATTCAGCAGATGAGGACCGCAAACAGCAATATTTAGAAAGTCTTACTTCCCATAAAATTTCTCTTTATGAACATTTTGTTGAGCAGATTCGAGAGCTTGATCTTGATAAAAAGGAACTGGTTTTTCTTGAAAAAATCGCAGGTTTTACCGATTCTGACGGTTTTCTGACTGTTTCTGACGAAAGTATAATATCTGATTCCGGTATTGATCCGAAACGCTGCCGAAAACTTTTTGATATGTTTCATCAACTTGATCCTCTGGGATGCGGCTGTGCGGGCATACAGGAAACTCTCCTTGTTCAGAGCAGAATTAATTTTCCTGACGAACAAAAACTTCATGAGATGATAAAAAGACATTTTGAACTTCTGAAGAATCTGTCATGGGACAGGCTCTCAAAAGAGTTATGTGTTTCCATCCCTGAAATTAAACAGCTAAGCGGTCTGCTTTCAAAACTTGAGCCTTATCCTGGAAGATCATATTCTGCGGCTCTCGCTGAAAGAGTATTTCCTGAAGCAAAAGTTGCTCTTGTCGATGATGAGATAATAATTCAATATTACGACGGAAATATACCTGATATTAAAATCAACAGTTACTATGTAAATGTGCTGCGCAAAAAGAATATTGATAAAGATATCAGAAAATTTATCAAAGACGGTCTTGATTCGGCAAAAGGACTATTGAAAAACATTTATGACAGAAGAGTAACTTTTGAAAAAGTTCTTCGTTCTGTTATGAACCACCAAAAAGAATTTCTGCGTTCAGGCGGAACTGTACTAAATCCTTTAACATATCAGATAATCGCAACTGAAACTGATTTTCACGAATCCACGGTCAGCCGTGCAGTTTCAGGAAAATATATAGAAACCGAGTATGGAATTTATCCTCTTAAACATTTCTTTTCTAACAGGATTTTCGGAGGAGAGAACAGTTCTTCGGATGAAATTAAAAAAATTATTAATGATCTTGTTACTAATGAAAAACCGGATTCTCCGCTTTCAGACGAAGATATTTCGCGTATCCTTTCAAAAAGCGGTTATGATGTTGCAAGACGTACGGTTGCTAAGTACAGAACAATTATGGGAATTCCTTCTTCTTCTAAACGGAAGAGGATTAATTTGATAAAATAATAGGAGGCTCTATGAAAGTCAATGTTACAGGCAGACACATCTCCATTTCGGAAAGACTAAAAGAATATTCCGAAAAGAAAATTGTAAAACTTGAAAAGTATTTTAATCAGGTTATAGAGTTCAAGCTTGTTTATTATTCGGAAAAAATGGATAAGACATGTGAAGTTCTGATTTATGCTGACGGTGTGCATTTTCATGGAATAGAAAAAGCAGGTGATTTTTATTCGGCTCTTGATATTCTTATGGATAAACTTGAACAGCAGGTTAAGAAGTTTAAAGAGAAACATCAGCTGCATAAGGGCACGCATCTCGGGGAAGTTCCGATCGTGGATCTTCATGCCGATGATGATGAAAAAATGAATATTGTTTATAACGAAGTATCCTCTAAACCTTCTTCTGATGCGGAAGCTTATCTTCAGCTTAAGGTTGACGGAGATTATTTCAGGGTCTATAAAAATGAAAAAGGTGAAAGCGCTGTTCTTTTCGGAGGAAACGGTCAGTATAAATTGTCTGTCGCTTCTTCTGATATTGCAGAATATGATTTCCAGGTTGTAAAAGATTCGTGGACAAATCCTGAAATAAAAATGGATAAATCATCTGTCAGTGTAAAAAAGATGAACGTTACTGATGCTTTGAATGAGCTTGTAAGTTCTGAAAGATGGTTTATTCCTTTTGTTAATGCAGACAGCGGTGCTCATAATGTGGTGTATCAGAAGGGTAAACGTGTAGAACTAATGATGGTTGCCGAGAAATAATTGTGAAGATTACCGTTAAAGATTTGATTTATATGCGAAGTGAGTTTGATCTTGAACTCACTTCGCTTACGGATGAAACCGGTTTCGGCAAGGAGATAATCTTTGCCGATATCAATAGACCCGGTCTATGCTTGGCCGGGGCTTTTGAGCATTTTGCACATGACAGAATTCAAATATTCGGAAAAGGCGAAAGCTCTTATTTTAACAATCTTTCTTCTGACGTCAGGAAAAAGGTTATGAAAGAATTCTTTTCATTTGATGTTTTTTGCTGCGTTTTCAGCCATGGGGTAAGACCTCCTTCAGATTTTATTGAGACCGCAATTGAAAAGAAAGTGCCTGTTCTGGTTTCTCCGCTTTCAACTGCGGATTTAATAGATATTCTGACCAGAAAAATAAGGAATTCTCTTCTTCCTGTTGTTAACGTTCACGGAACCCTTGTTGATGTTTTCGGTTTCGGGGTTCTTCTGCTGGGGAAAAGCGGTATCGGGAAAAGTGAAACGGCTCTTGAACTTATTGAACGCGGTCATAGGCTTATTGCAGATGATATTGTTGAAATAAAAAAGCTTGATGAAAATACCATCGCCGGTACAGGATCTCATTTGCTAAGGCATCATATTGAAATCAGGGGATTAGGGATTCTTAATATACGGGATATTTACGGAATAAGATCAGTAAGAAACCGTAAAAAAATTGAGTTGATTGTTTCGCTTGAAGAATGGAATTATATGGCTGATTATGACCGTTCGGGGATTGACGAGAATTTTTATGAGATTATCGGAGTAAAAGTTCCTCATGTTCTGCTTCCGGTAAGACCAGGCAGAAATATTCCGATCATAGTAGAAACAGCCGCACTGAATCAGCGTCTGAAAAAAATGGGAGTTCATTCAGCGCGTGAGCTGGATGCCAAAATTCAAAACTGGATGAGAATGGAGAAGCAGTAATGTTTGAAAAGGAAATTGTAGTAACTCATGACGCGGGGCTTCATGCTCGTCCGGCAACAATGATAGTGAAGATTGCAATGCAGTACGATTCATGTGAAGTTTATCTGATTAAGGATAAAGATGAGGCGAATGCAAAATCGATTATGAGCGTTCTCGGCCTTGGGATTTCTAATGGAACAAAGCTAGTTGTAAGAGCTGAAGGTGCAAAAGAGAGCGAGGTTGTTGAGCGCATCTGCAAGCTTATTGAAACAGATTTTGACAAGGATAAAAATGCTCTCTGATGAGAGTTAAGGTGAATATCCGGTTATCACTGGCTAAAATAAAATCAATATTTGTATCGTATTCAAAAAAAGCAAAACCGATTGATTATGTTATTGTTATTGGTCTGCTTTTCTTTTGTTCGATAGTAGTAATCGGCCTTTTCCCGCGAGTGTCTCCGGACGGAGATGATTATTATTTTATAAACGTTTTGATGGCAGTTCCGATAATAATTGCCCTTTATTTAATATTTGTATCATTTAAGCGCCGGGCGCAAAAAGATTTTGCGCCTAAAGATACCAGTATCCGGACAAAAATCGCGCTCGTCTTTATGTCAATTGCCATTCTTCCTTCTTTGCCTGTAATTATTGCTACCAATTCACTTGTTAACCGTGGAATCGGGAATCTGATATCGAGCAATACACGTGAAGCGTTGGATCACGGAATAAATTTGGCCTCTGAAAAAACATTAATATTAGCAGAAGAAGCATCATCAAAGTCTCAAAGTCTTAAATTGATGGTTGAAGCCGGAGTTATTAATCCTGAATCTGATGTCAGCCGGAATTTTATTTCTAATGATGCCGCAAAAAATGGATTTGTTTTTTTAATGTATAATGTCAAACGAAAAGGTCAGTGGGGAAACCTGATTGAAAGAATGCCTCTTGATTCGGGGGATGTAAAATTTTCTGATGAAGTCGGTAAATTCCTGCGGGTAAATGATTTTTCAAGCGGCATTGAACTTTCGAGAATTTCTGTCGATAACAATGAACTCATTGTTTCAAGCTATTACAGGCATCCTTTTTTGTTTGTGTATTACAGACATATTCCAGAGAATGTAAAAGGCGAAATTGATTATCTTCGAAGAGCCCGAATGCTTCATAATGATAAGGAAGCGCTTCTTCCGGCTATTAAATCGGGTATCGGCATTTTTCTTCTTGTGATATCACTGGCGATTGTCGGAGTTTCATCAGTCGGAGCAGTTTTTCTCGCGAAGAATATAACACGTCCGGTATTTGAACTTGCGAAATCTGCTGAAAAAGTGGCAAAAGGTGATTTTGATTTTGTTCTTGAGCGAAAATCTACTGATGAATTGGGATATCTTTTTAATTCTTTTAATCAGATGGTTTCAGAATTAAAAGAAACACGGGAAAAAACCGCACAGATTGAAAGACTTAAAGCGTGGAATCAGGTTTCAAGAAGACTGATTCACGAGATAAAAAATCCTCTTACGCCGATACGCCTTTCTGCTGAAAGAATGAAATGGAAGCTGAATGATGAGAATGCTGACATTAAAAAAATCGTTTCATCCGCTTCTGAGACAATCATGGAAGAAGTGGATTCTCTTCAGCATATTATGAAAGAATTTACTGATTATGCCCGTCTTCCGGAAGCTGATCCGAAAATGAATGATTTAAATGAACTGATTATTTCATGTGTCAAGTTTTATGAAGGCCACGAAAAAATCAGATTTGTTCTTGAACTTGAGGATAAACTGCCTATTTTTGCTTTTGACAAACATCTTCTGCGTCAGGCATTTATCAATCTGATTAAAAATTCAATTGAAGCCATGGATTATTCCGGAACTATTGTAATTGCAACAAGTGTTTATGCTGATAATATTAAAATTTATTTTAAAGATACGGGTTGCGGGATTGACGAAAATCTGATAGCAAATATATTCGAACCGACTTTTACCAGAAAGATCGGCGGAAGCGGACTTGGACTTGCTATTGTTAAAAAAATTATATTTGAGCATAACGGCGGAATCGAATGCCGCTCTCCATTGAACGAGGGAGCAGAGTTTGAAATCACACTGCCTTTGAAGGTAATTAATGGCTAAGATATTTTTAGTAGATGATGAGCCTAACATAATTAAAGTTCTTTCCCAGATTCTTCAGGATGAAGAACATATTATTTTTTCTGCATCAAACGGTACTGAAGCTCTTGAATTTTTGAAAAAAAATGAACCGGATCTTATTTTTCTTGATGTTTGGCTTCCTGATGCTGACGGGCTTCAGCTTCTTGAGACTATAAAAAAAGAGAAACCGGATATTGCCGTTATTATGATAAGCGGTCATGGTTCTATAGATATTGCTGTGAAATCAACGAAAATCGGAGCTTATGACTTTCTTGAAAAGCCGCCTTCACTTGAGAGGGTTGTAACGGTTGTTAATAATGCTCTTGAGTCTGTTAGATTAAGACGCGAAAATCTTAAGCTCAGAAAAGAATCAAGATTTGATGATGAAATGATCGGAAAATCTGCGCTCATGGAAGAAATTCGGGAGATAATTGATAAAGCCGCGGCTACTAATGCAAGAGTATTTATTACAGGAAAAAACGGAACAGGTAAAGAGCTTATTGCAAAAGCAATTTATAGAAAATCCAAAAGAAGCGATAAGCCATTCATAAAAGTAAATTGCGCAGCTATTCCTGATGAGCTTATCGAAAGTGAGCTTTTCGGTCATGAGAAGGGGGCATTTACCGGAGCTGTCGCCAGAAGGATCGGAAAATTTGAACAGGCGGATGGCGGTACGCTTTTCCTTGACGAAATTTGTGATATGAGCGCTTCCGCTCAGGCGAAAGTGCTTCGAGTGCTTCAGGAACAGGAGCTTGAAAGAGTAGGCGGAACAGAAACTATCAAGGTTGATGTGCGTATAATTTCGGCTACAAATATTGATGTAAAGAAAGCTGTTGAAAAAAATGAATTCAGGGAAGATTTATATTACAGGCTGAATGTTATTCCTATTCATATTCCGTCATTATCGGAGCGTAAAGATGATATACCGGATCTCGTATGTTATTTTATGAAAAAGTTTTCAGAGGAACACGGAATTGTTGAAAAGCGAATAAGTGCAGGCGGAATGGATTTTCTTTCTCATTATACATGGCCTGGAAATATTCGTGAATTAAAAAATTTAATGGAACGCGCAAGCATTATGATTCCTTCAGATGAAATCGGAGCTGATGATCTGAAGAAATATATTGAGGCAAATGAATCATATCAGGAAATATACATGACTGATAAGTCTTCGCTGAAACTGGCGAAGGAAGATTTTGAAAAAAAATACATAGAATCAGCCCTTGAAAAAAATAAAGGTAATATTACATTGACTGCAAAAGATATCGGGATTGAGCGGACAAATCTGCACAGAAAGATCAAGCAGTACAATATTGAAAATTCTGGATATTCTGATGATGAATAATCTCATCGAACATCTGCGCAATTATACAAATCAGAAATTTCCGGATATTTTAGTCGGCAGAAATTCTGATGATTATAATTATATTTCTAATTGGCTGAAATCAAAAGCTGTTTCAGTCAATAAAACTGAAATTAAAGAATCCGTACCGAAGGGGTTTTGTTCATCGTGTCCGGCAAATAGTGAAAAGCGCGATGCGGTTGGTTCCGGAGAAAACGGAATAATGATTATTATGAATGAACCGGAGCTTTTTTCAAAAATTGAAAAGCAGACTTTTAAAAATGATGCAGATGAGATATTTGAAAATATTCTATCAAAAGCACTGTCAATACCAAAAAATGAAACTTATATTACTCATCTGGTCAAGTGCATAGAAATTGATTCAAAGTTTCAAAGAAGCAGAATAATGCAAAACTGTATAAATCATCTTAGAGAAGAAATCGTATCTGTCAATCCCCGCATAATTCTGGTAATGGGCGATTTTTTATCGATAAAAAAACTTGCTATGGAAAACCGTGATATAAGCTGGTTTAGTATTTCTCATCCTCTGATTATGGCTAAAAACCCTTCGTTAAAGAAGGAAGCATGGACAACCCTGAAAACAATGCTTGATACGATGAAAGAAACCGACTAATGAAATATGCAGACGTAATTCTTCCCATTCCTTCGGATAATATTTTTACATATAAAATTCCTGAAGATATGAAGCTCGACAAGGGTTACCGGGTTGTTGTGCCACTCGGAGCATCCGGAAGAACTGTTACAGGATTTGTAGTCGGCGTTAAAAATGAAATCCAGGATTCATCTTTTGAAGTCAAATATATAAAGAGTTCCCTTGATACGGAACCGGTTTTTGATGATTCAGTTTTGTCTCTTGCATCATTTATATCGGAGAATTATTCATGTTCAAAAGGTGAAGCTTTTGATGTTATACTTCCTTCGACTAAATCATCAGGTGAAGATGCTGATTATACTGATACGGAAAATTTCAGTATAGAATTATCAAAATCACAGAGTGCGGTTTATGAAGCAATTAAGGACGAATCTGGAACACATCTAATTCATGGAATTACCGGAAGCGGAAAAACCGAGCTCTATCTTAAGCTTGCGGAAAATGAAATATCAAAAGGAAAAAGCGTTATAATACTGCTTCCGGAAATATCTTTATCGTGGCAGATTTTCGCAAGGATTAAAGCGGTATTCGGTGATAAGGCCGTTTTATATCACAGTGCCCTTACTCCGAAACAAAAAATGAAAAGCTGGCTTTCTTTTTACAAAGGAAATACTAAAATTGCAGTAGGGACAAGATCCGCAGTATTCTTACAGTCTCCGGATTTATCTATGATTATAATAGATGAAGAGCATGACGCCTCCTATAAGGAGCATTCCGTACCAAGATATAATGCCAAACGGATAGCAATTCATAGAATGAAATCCGTAAATGGGAAAACAGTGCTTGGAAGTGCGACTCCTTCTGCTGAAAGTTACTACGCAGCGAAATGCGGAACTATGAAAATGCACGTCCTTACTGAAAGGTATTCAAATGTTGATCTTCCGGTTATTGATATTGTCGATTATCCTGAGAAAGGTATTCTTTCTAATGCTTTAAAAAATGCAGTTTATGAAACAGCTAAACGCAAAATGCAGTCAGTTCTTCTTCTGAACAGAAGAGGTTATTCCCCGACTGTTCAGTGTTCTTCATGCGGTGAACAGGTTAAATGTGATGACTGCTCGGTTAATATGACATATCACAAAAAAGGATCGCTGGTATGCCATTATTGCGGCAAGGAAATTTCTCTTATTGAAAAATGTCCGGTCTGCGGCGGAGAATTGAAATATGTCGGAAGCGGAACTCAGAAAGCCGAAGATATTATTTCAGATGAATTCCGGGATTTGAGAATATTCCGGTTAGATCAGGATTCCGCGCGTAAAAAAAAGACAGTACCTGAGATGATTGAAAAAATGAAAGCTTCGGAAATTGATATTCTTCTTGGTACGCAGATGATTTCAAAAGGTTTCGATTTTCCGAAACTTGCTTTATCTGCGGTTATTAATGCGGACATAGGTTTGGGGGTTCCGGACTTCCGTTCCTCTGAAAGAATATTTTCACTTTTAACTCAGTTAGCCGGCAGATGCGGGAGAAGAGGGGAGCAGGGAAAGGTTATAATTCAGACCAAGGACATTTCAAATCCTTTATTTAGATATTTGAAAAATCATGACTATGTTTCATTTATTGAACGGGAACTCTCAATAAGAAAATCACTTTCTTATCCGCCATTTTCATTTTTGCTTAGATTAGTAGTCAAAGGTGAAGACGAAGAAAAGGTAATTGAAAAATCAATTGAACTTGAAAACTTTTTGAAACAGAGTATGCCTGATTCAGTGAATATGCTTGGGCCTGCTCCGGCACCGATTGAAAAACTTGGTAAGAATTACAGATATCATTTTATTCTTAAATCAAAACAGCGTAAAGATCTTGTTTCGGTTTCAAAAACAGTTAAAAATATAAGCGGGATCAAAATCGACATTGATCTTGACCCCGTTGACCTTCTATAATTTGTTATTCTACTATAAGGAGTATTGCTTTCAGATATTCAGTTTCGGGATGATAAATATTAACCGGATGATCGGCAGGATGAGAATATTTTCCTATAATATATGCGTTTCTTTTTGCGTCAAGCGCAGCTCCGAAAATGATTTTCTGAAAAAGATCCATATTGATAAAACGTGAACATGAGCAGGTAAGTACAATCCGGTTTGGAGCGCAGCGTTTAAATACATTCATGTTAACGTCTTTATAGCCCCTGCAGCCCTTGTCAATCGCCCCCTTGCTTTTTACAAATGCAGGCGGATCGATTATAATAATGTCTTCGTTGAAGTCTCTTGATCTGATCAGATCGAAAATATCAGCCTTTATTGTATCATGTTTATCTTCAAATCCGTTTAAGACAGCTGTTTTATCAGCTATTGCAAGTGCATCAGCGGAGATATCAACTGATACCGCTTTGCTGGCTCCGCCCGCTATTGCGGCGAATGAAAAACCGCCGGTATAACTGAAGAGATT